>DATFVO010000163.1:0-7688 GCA_035260265.1 Methyloceanibacter sp. | reverse complement strand
CATGAGAGACAGTTCTTTTTCATGCGCGCCTCCTCAGAAGAGGGTCGGCGGCGGTTTCGCTTTCGGGCGGCGGCTCTGGCCCGGTGGTTTGCAGATTATCGCTAAGTGATTGATGCCTAATGCGCGCTATTGCACCCAGTTTGCAGCTAACTACTTGATCAATTGCGTTTCCCGTGTGGACTGCAAATCCGCGTACACCGGTTCGATTCCGGTCGTGGCCTCCATAATTTCCCGCGAAGGAGTCAGCCCACCTTGGACTTGCGCGCTTGTGCGGCCGCGTCCGACGTGTCGCTCTTGCGGTCGCGGTGCCACCACACTGCGAGCTGACGCCGCCAGCGGCGCACAATGGGGATATCGATCGAAAGAACAAGAAGCCCGAGTGGGATCATCCAGAAACCGAGCACGGGCAGGAAGCCGAGCAGTCCACCGGCGATAAGCAGGATGCCGAGCCCGATGCGGATCGGCTTGGACTGCGGCAAATGCCAGTGGCGGTCGAAGATGCGGACTTTGTGGGCCATACGGGTGCCGAACGGTATCGAGGTCGAGCCGGACATAGGGATTTCAGCCCGCAGCCGCAATCGCCCCTGGCTCGGCGAGCACACGGCGCGAAGCTGCGGAGCGCATGCCGCATGTAGCTCTGGAAAGGCCTCTGCCCTTTTGCTATCTAAAGTTTGGCGCCGCTTCAGCTTAGAGCGCGCTCTGCTCCCCGGTAGCTCAGTTGGTAGAGCAAGCGGCTGTTAACCGCTGGGTCGCTGGTTCGAGTCCGGCCCGGGGAGCCAACTCAAATCAAGACCGCACCGTCTCATCGTTAGAGGGCGGCTAGGCCGGCAACGCCTCGATCACCGAGATTGGGCGGGAGGTGGGCACGATCCGGTTAAGCCGCAAGCCTGACGATGCGAACAGCTCGCCGAATTCTTGGGCAGTGCGCTCCTTGCCGCCGACCGTCATTACCAGCATCTCGATGTCGAGCATCTTGGCTGGTGAAGGTCCGGGCTCGTCGGGCACAACCATCTCGCAAACCAGCACCCGGCCTTCCTTGGGCAGCTTCTCGCGCATGAGCCGCAAGATGGTTTGACAGTGCTCGTCACTCCAATCGTGGATGATGTGCTTGAGCATGTAGGCGTCGCATGCTTCCGGCACGCTCTCGAAGAAGCTTCCAGCTTCGGTCGAGAAGCGACCGTCGCAGCCCGCGAACATGGAAGCCGGCACCTCCGAGACCACTTCCGGGCGGTCAAACAGTACGCCCTGCATCTTAGGGAAGTGTCGCAGGATCGAGGCGAGCAGGAGACCGTGGCCACCGCCGACATCGGCAATGCGTTCGATGCCGGAGAAGTTGTAGGCTTCGACAATCGCCACGGCCGCGCCCGAGGTAAAGCCGGTCATCGCACGCTGGAACGTTTCGCATTGCTCGGGGCGCTCGGCGAGAACCTCCCAAATCTGCTGGCCGAATGCCTCGGTCACGCCGTCGCCGCCGGTGCGAAGGCACTCGGCAACATACTGATAGGCACGCGTCGAGAATTCCTCACTGAACATCATGGCCATATAGCGGAGCGATCCCGGCGTATCAGTCTTGAGCAGCTCGCCCGCCGGGGTCAGCGCAAAGTGCCGCGCCGGCCCCTCTTCAAAGACGCCGAGGCTCGCGAGCATGCGCATGACCCGGTAGAGGGAAGGCGCATGGGCGCCGGCCTTAGCGGCGATCTCGTCCACCGGTCGCGCCGTAGTGTCCATATGATCTGCGACGCCGAGCCTTGCCACTCCCGACAGCGAATAAGAAACCTGCTTGCCGAACAGCAGCTGCATCATCACGGCCTGAGGCTGGGGAGCCTCTGTCGCTGCGTGTGCCATGAACCTCTCTCCTCTTCCCGATAGCGGGCGGACCGTGGCTGCCGATTTTGACGCGTCAATGACCGGCAGCCTGCGGACTATGGCCGCATGGTCGGACTGTGTTGGAAAGGGGAGAATCGAACGAAAGGGCCGGACCCTACCCTTTCACCCCCGTACACGGCTGGGCGGACGACGCAGAACTTACTTCCACCGGGCTTGACAACACCTTGGCCGACAGACGGTTCCCCAGCCTTTTCAAGATTTTGTCGGCGGCATGTCGACCTGGCTTGCAACCCGCCAGCCTCTAGGCCGGGACGAATTTCAAGGCCACGCCGTTGATGCAGTAACGCAAGCCGGTCGGCTCCGGGCCATCGTCGAACACGTGCCCGAGATGCCCGCCGCAACGGCGGCAATGCACTTCCTCCCGGACCATGCCGAAAGTGTAGTCGGTGTTGGTCTTCACTGCGCCGTCGATCGGAGCGTAGAAGCTCGGCCAGCCCGTTCCCGAGTCGAACTTGGTCTCGGAGGCAAACAGCGGCAGATCGCAGCCCGCGCAAGTGAAGGTGCCTTTGCGGTGCTCGTTGTTGAGCGGGCTGGTGAAGGGACGCTCTGTGTCCTGCTCACGCAGCACGGCGTATTGCTCCGGCGTGAGCAGCTTCCGCCATTCCTCAGGAGTATGGGTGACCTCGAACGTCTCGGCGGCGGCGTTCGCGCGGCCGCGCCACCTCAGGCCGGCAAGGCCGGCGGCTCCGAGAACGGAGAGACCGAGGGCCCCCAAAGCAATCTCGCGTCGCGTAACCATGATGACTCCTCAGCGTTCTATCTGGATTCTACGCGCTTGCTTGCACGCGGCAATTCAACTCGCGCCACGGACGATCACGTCCAGGTCAGCAATCAGCCTCGCGAGGTGACCTGCGCAGAGGGGATGACGATCTCGCAACGCACGCCCTTGGGCGGGAAGGAGAGCCTGACATTGCCCTCGAGCGCCTTGCCTACGACGGTCTCGATCATCGCTCTGCCGAAGCCGGAGCGCTGAGGCGGCATGACCGGAGGGCCGCCGCGCTCTTGCCAGACCAGCTTGAGCTTCGACGCCTCGTCGCAGAACTGCCATTGAATGCGAACCTGGCCGCGCGGATCGGACAGCGAGCCGTATTTGTGCGCGTTGGTGGCGAGCTCGTGCAGCGCAAGACCGAGGTTCTGAACGGCCTCGGGTTTCAGCATTACGTCCTCGCCTTCGATTGCGATCTGCTCGCCGAAGCGGTCGGCATGCTCGCCGAGTTGCTGCTCGATGAGCATGCGGAGCGACGCGCCGTGCCAATTGTCGGCGATGAGGAGGTCATGAGAGGCGCCGATGGCGACGAGCCGCGCGTTGAAGCGCTCAAGGAAATCATCGACCGATCGCGTGCGCGAGGCGGTTTGCCGCGCAATGGCATGAATCACGGCCAGAAGATTCTTCGAGCGATGGGTAAGCTCCCTGAGGAGGAGCCGAAGCTGATCCTCGTTCGCCTTGCGCTCGCTGATATCGACGGCGACCGAGGTGGTGCCGAGGACAGCGCCGTGCTCGTCCCTAAGAGCCTCGATGAGGAAATAGAACGAGCGCTTGCGCCCGAACAACTCGAAATTGGTCTCAAGCTCCTGGGACGCGCCGGTATCCATCGCCTTTCGCTTAGCCGCGGTGATGGCCTTTGCGGCTTCAGCCGGTAGGACGTCTTCGTCCGTCCTGCCGATGAGCGACTCCGGCATGAGGCCGGGCGGCGCATTGTGCGCCCAGGTGTAGCGCATGTCCTTGTCCTGGCTGAACACCGAGATGGGCGAACCGCGGAGCGCGATCTCGAAGCGCTGCTTCGCTTCGTCCAATTCCTTGGTGCGCGCCTCTACCCGCTCCTCGAGCTGATGGCGGGCATCCTTGAGCTCCTCGAAGGTGCGTAGATGCGCGGCGACCTCCGCCTGCAACCGGTCGCGCGAGGGCAGCCGCAAGAGCTGCGGCACCAGCTTCCAGAACACAACGGCAGCGGTCAGTGCAGCCAGCGCTCCCACCGCCTTCAAGAGGCCTTGGAGGACAAGCGTGGGGGTCCATGCGCCGATCATCGCCGCGAGATGCGCAAGGCCGACGATAAAGATAAAGAGGGCGAACAGCGTGATGAGCGCCATCTCCCCCCGGCTTCGGTCGCTGCGTCGCCTCTGAATGAAAATAAGAGCTGCTGGAATGGCGAAGAACGATAGCGCGATTACGCCGTCAGCTACGGCGTTGAGTAGCACGAGCCCGTGAGGCCCCTCCCCGCCAAATGTCAGCCAGCTCGTCATGTGGTCGGTCAATCGCAGGGCGAGCGACGGCAAACGCGCGTCGCCCGCGGCGCAGGCTTCTCTCGGCTAAAACAACTATGAGCGCCGATGGTTCTGGGAAGGCTCAGGAATCCCCGCCGAACATTTGGGTGGGAAGGCCCGGTTCTAAAGCGGTCCGGCCTTTTCCATGCTTTACGATTTCTTTTCGGAACCATTCCTGGAGGGCCGCGTTGTAGGCTTGTTCGAGGGCACGCGAACCATCACCCCCGCCCCTCCCCAGCTGCACTCGAACCATTAACGCCCGTAACCGACCTCCCCCGGTTGCGGGCGTTTCCTTTTGGCGGGCAAAGCGCGTTTCGAGCGGTATCTGCGAAAAGAGGACGGCCGGGATTAAAGAACGGCGGCGATCAACGTGACCAGGAAAACAACTATGAAAATAAAGAAGAGAATGCGGGCTATTCCCGCTGCAGCCGAGGCAATTCCTCCAAATCCAAACACCCCGGCGACCAGTGCAATCACAGCAAAAACGAGCGCCCAATAAAGCATTTTGGTCTCCTATGCTTTAGCTCTCCGTCCGACTACGGCTTAGCAAGCGCAAACGTTCGATTGCCCTCCCTCGTTGCAGCGCTCATGAAGCAGTTCATGGTCTCTAGAAATGAGCGATCGCGGCGAGGAGGTCCCTGCCAGTGAAAGGCTTTTTTACCAATAGCGCGCCGCGATGGGCTGGCGGGAGCTGCTCGCGCCCATAGCCGCTGACAAAGGCGAAGGGAATGCCGCGCGCCTTGAGCGCATCGGCAATGCGGGTGACCGGCTCGCCGGCAAGATGGGCGTCGAGCAGAGCGCCGTGGACCACCTCGCCTTCGAGCGCCTGGAGCGCGTCGCCGACGGTGCCGGCCGGCCCTATCACGGCGATGCCTGCCTGCTCCAGCACTCCGGCGATGTCGAGGGCTATGAGGAACTCGTCTTCAACAACGAGGACGCGCTTTGCTGCCATCCCTGTTCCCGCCTTTCCGCCGAGGCCAAGACCCGCGTCATGTTGGGCGGTGAAGTTGATTTGAATTGGGCAGTGCGATCAAGCCCTTTCCCGCCCCCGGGAGTGGCGGCCAAGGAACCCGCTCTGCTGTTAGGCGTTCTTTTCCGACCGCCAGCGGGAAATTCATCCAGAAGATCCAGTCTGCAAACTGACAAAAGACCACCCACGCTAGTGGGAGGCAAACCAAAGGAGTAAGCTTTCCATGAATTGGGACAGAATCGAAGGCAATTGGAAGCAGTTCCGCGGCAAGGTTCAGCAGCAGTGGGGCAAGCTCACCAATGATGACCTTGATCGCGTCGAGGGCCGCAGAGTCGAGTTGGTCGGCAAGATCCAAGAGAGATATGGCATTGCCAAAGACGAGGCCGAACGGCAGGTCGACAGCTGGCTCCGCAATATTTGATCGCGCGATCAATCCGCCGCGGCAGGTTCGGAGGCGGCGACAATCCTTCGTCAGGCCGCGGCGTTCTCACCTTATGATCCAACCGAATTCGTGGATTGAGTAACGAGCGTGATCGGCGCTCGAGCTTAACGTGAGGAAACGAGGCGCCGGAGCGTGGCTGACGCTCTTCGCGCCCATTATTCGGGACGCGGGCGCCGATTAGCCCAAGCGAGCCCAAAGAGAGGCAACATGCTGACGACAGTCCTTATCATCATTCTGATCTTGCTCCTGCTCGGCGCCTTTCCGTCCTGGCCCTATAGCCGCGGCTGGGGATATGGGCCGTCGGGCGTGGTCGGGCTTATCCTCATCATTCTTCTCATCCTGCTTCTGCTCGGAAAGATCTAGGCGCGCGACACGACGCGCCATGCCTGGATCAAGTCAAGGCATGGTGGTTGAAGTTGCGTAGCTTGGATTGCCTACGCGCTCAGCCGGCGGTCGCGTAGTTGCGCCCGGCGCTCGAAGAACAGCGCTTGGGAGACGATCGCCTTCACCGTGTCGGGCTGATAGGGCTTGGTGATGAGGAAGGCTGGCTCGGGCCGCTCGCCGGTAAGCAGCCGGTCTGGATAGGCGGTGATGAAGATTACCGGCACGGCGAAGGAGCCGAGCATCTCGTTGACGGCGTCCAGCCCAGAACTTCCGTCGGCAAGCTGGATGTCGGCAAGCACGAGGCCTGGCTTCTCCTTATTCGTGGCCGTGACCGCCTCGGAATGGGTACGTGCTACGGCGGTGACGCGATGGCCGAGGCCTTCGACGATTCCCTCGAGGTCCATGGCGATCATCGGCTCATCCTCGATGATGAGAACATCGGTCGCGACTTGCGCGGCGATCTCGCGGCCGGCCACGTCGATCAGCTCGTCGACCTTGTCGGCGTCGACGCCGAGGATGCGCGCTGCGTCAGGCACCGAGAACCCTTCGACCGCGCACAGCAGGAAGGCCTGGCGCGGCAGAGGCGTGATGGATTCAAGCTTGCGGTCGACTGGCGTTCCGCTCTCGCCTGGGAATTCAGGCTTGAGATTGACGTCGACCGAATTCCACAGCTCGAGGAAGGTCTTGTAAAGGGCTACGCGCGGATCGAGGCTGTTGTCCAACAGAGACGGATCCTCGATCAAGACTTCGAGCGTTTCTGCGACGTAGGCGTCACCGGCGCTTTGGGTCCCGGCTAGCGCCCGGGCGAAGCGCCTGAGGTAAGGCAGGTGCGGCGCAATCTCTTTGGACATCGGCATCCGATTATAGCTTTCTTTGTGGAGGCGGCTGGAGCCTATCGCTCGCGAGCCGGGTAGAAGCGAACCAACCCCAAAACCATACCATAGCGGCCATCAACGTTCGAGCCGCTGTCCTGGTTCCGTGCGCATGGAACCAATTGAGCCGCGAAGCGTTTTTGACCCCCTAGGGTCCAGAGAATCCGGTATCTTAGGGTCGCCTTTCAGTGGGTGGTAGGGGACGGATTGTGGACCGCGACTCGAACAAGAAGGATCGCCGGCGCAAAATGCCTGGCGCGGACAAAATGGACCAAGCAAGGAGCAGCGGCGCCCACATATCGGGTAATCCGCCCGGGACCGAGTCTGATGGACTGTCCCCCAGCCTGCAAGCTCACATCGGCCGCCATGTCAGGGCGGTCTTCGATGAGGTCGCGCGCGAGCCCATACCGGAGCACTTGCTGCGACTCTTGAAGGATCTCGAGCGAAGCGGAGACAAATAGGTTGCCACGCAAAGTGTCTGCCAGCCTGCGAGACTCCCTCGTGGCCGAGATGGGGAGTTTGCGAGCGTTCGCCGTGTCGCTGTGCGGCGACAAGGAGCGCGCCGACGACCTCGTGCAAGAAACGCTGTTCAAGGCGTGGAATCATCTCGACTCGTTCAAGGAGGGGACCAACCTCAAGGCCTGACTGTTCACCATCCTACGCAACACCTATTTCTCCGAGCGGCGTAAGCGCCGGCGCGAGGTGGAGGACGCCGACGGCACCTATGCCGGACGGCTTGCCACCCATCCGGAGCAGCACGGCCATATGGACATGCAGGACTTCCGCGCCGTCCTCGTCCGCCTGCCCGACGACCAGCGCGAGGCGTTGATACTAGTCGGCGCCGCAGGCTTTTCCTACGAGGAGGCTGCCG
>DATFVO010000162.1:0-5134 GCA_035260265.1 Methyloceanibacter sp. | reverse complement strand
TGCTTGAACCATGATCCAAGTCCATCCCCAATTGGAAGAGGGCGTCACTGGACATGGCGTCCTCCCTCCAACCAGCAGATGTTCGAGTCTAAACGACGCGCTATTTACACCCACGTTCGAGCGATGCAAGCGGTTTTTGGCTCATGAGGCAGAATGACCTCAAAAAAGTTTCGCGCCTCGCTCCGAGCTGCCGCAGCGCTGAGCTCGGACGCTCGCCAGGCAGTGCGCGATGAGAGTTTCATAATGAAACGTCGCGCGCTCGATGTGGAGACGATCGTCTTGGCGGCAGCGGTGGTCGTAGCCGCGGTCCTCGCGCCCCCCGCGTCGGCCGCCGAGCAGCTGCCGGCGCTCGGCGCTGACCTCTCGGCGACCTCTGTCTCGGGTCTCTCCTCTGGAGCGTACATGGCAGGTCAGATCGAAGTCGCTCATTCGAGTCAAATCGTCGGCGCCGGCATCGTCGCCGGCGGTCCGTTCGCTTGCGCCGAAACCGAGGCGAGCAAGCTCGTTCCGTTCTGGCCCATGGCGGTGGCTCAGAACGCGCAGCAAGCGCTCTATAAATGTATGAAGACGACCCTGGGCGTTCCCGACCCTAAGGTCTTGGCAGAACGCGCAAAAGAGCTTGCCGTGGACGGCAAGATCGACTCTCTCTCGGAGTTGGCGAGCGACAACGTCTATCTCTTCTCCGGCAACGAGGATCAGACCGTGGAGAGGCGGGTGGTGGAAGCGGCGCGGGACTTTCTCGAGGAGGTCGGCGTGCCGGAGACGAACATCAACTTGGTGGAGAAGGAGGGCGGCCACGCCTTCATCACCCAGCAGGGCGGAGCAGCCTGTGGCATCACGGCCAAGCCCTATGTCAGCAACTGCAACTACGATCAGGCAAAGGCCATCCTCGCCTGGATCTATGGCCCGCTCCAAGATGCCGCCCCGGAACCGAGAGGCCAGTTCATCGTGTTCGACCAGCAGACCTTCGCGAGGCCTGGCGACGGCTTCGCCGACGAGGGCGTGGTCTACGTCCCCCCGGCCTGCGCGGCGCAAAGGGGCTGCCGCGTCCATATCGCACTCCACGGTTGCGAGCAGTCGCGCGAGGCGGTGGGCGACGAGTTCATCAAGGAATCGGGCTACGCCCAGATCGCCGATACGAACAGGTTCATAATCCTCTTCCCCCAGACCAAAGCGAGCGCGATCAACCCTCAAGGCTGCTGGGACTGGTGGGGTTATACCAACCTCGACTATCTCGGCAAGGATGCTCCCCAGATAGCCGCCATCTGGGCCATGGTCGAGCAGCTGGCAAAGAGCCCGTGAGGATCGTTTGGTACGCGAGATCGACATCTCCATCGTCGAGGCCGTGCTTGGCTCGGACCTCTATCGCCAGTGCGTGCGCCTCCGCGAGGCGGTGCTCCGCAGGCCGCTTGGCTTGACCATCACCCGCGAGGAACTCGCCGACGACACGGCGCGGCAGCACTTTTGCGCGCTTTCCTATGGCGCCGTAGTGGGCTCGGTCTCGCTCAAGCCGCTCGACGAGTCGACCCTTCAGCTCAAGCAGATGGCCGTGGCGGAGGAGCGGCGCGGAGAGGGAGTGGGCGCTCACCTGCTAGCCCGTGCCGAGGCATGGGGGTCGAGCGGAGGCTTCTTCCTGATGGTGCTCAATGCCCGCATGGGAGTTGAGGGCTTCTATGCGCGCTACGGCTACCAGGCGCTCGGCAAGCCGTTTCAGGAGAACACTGTGCCGCATATCAGAATGACGAAGCGGCTTAGGCCCTAGGAGGAGAGGAGATGAGCCTTAAGGTAGGCGACAAGGCACCGGACTTCACCCTGCCCACCGATGGCGGCGGCTCGATTTCGCTCAAGGAGCTCAAGGGCAAGACCGTCGTGCTTTATTTCTATCCGCGCGACGACACGCCAGGCTGTACCGCCGAGGCCTGCGCCTTTCGAGACTCCCTCCCCGACTTCTCCAAGGTTGAGGCCGAGGTCGTGGGCATCTCGCGCGACCCGGTCGCAAGCCACGACAAGTTCAAGAAGAAATTCAAGCTCCCCTTTCCGCTTGCCTCGGATGAGGACGGCAACGTAACCGAGGCCTACGGCGTTTGGGTCGAGAAGAGCATGTACGGCAAGAAATATATGGGCATCGAGCGGGCGACCTTCCTGATCGACGGCAAGGGCGTCATCCTCGACATCTGGCGCAAGGTGAAGGTCGACGGCCACACCGACGAGGTGCTCAAGGCCGCCAAAGCTCTGAAATGGCCGGTTTGACAATTCATAACCACACGGTTATGAATTAGCCGTGCCAACGACCAACGACGCGCTGTTTAATAGCCTGGCCGATCCGACCCGCCGCGCGATTTTCGAGCGGCTCGCCCGCGACGGCGAGCAGACGGTCGCGGCTCTCACCGCTCGGGCCGGGGTCTCACAACCGGCCGTCTCAAAGCATCTCGGCGTCCTGAAGCGGGCGGGACTCGTCCGCGACCGCCACGAAGGTCGCCAGACGCACTACAGCGCGCAGCTCGGCGGCTTGGCCCCCCTGATCGACTGGACAAGCCAGATGACCGGCTTCTGGCATAGTCGGTTCGACCAGCTCGAAGATCTGCTCAAAAGGATGGATCAATGACCAATACTGCGACCGAAACGCGCTCCGTCGTTGTCGAACGCGAGATGCCTTATCCGCCGGAAAAGATCTGGCGCGCGCTCACGCAACCGCACCTGATCGAGGAGTGGCTCATGAAGAACGACTTCAAGCCAGTCGTGGGTCACCGTTTCAATCTACGCGGAGACTGGGGCGGCGTGTTGGACTGCGAGGTCCTCGTCGTCGAGCCGAACAGAACGCTGTCCTACAGTTGGAATTTTACGCACGACGATGCGGCCTACAATCTGAAGAGTGAGGTGACCTTCACGCTCACCCCAACGAGCACGGGGACGCGCCTGTGCATGGAGCAGTCGGGCTTCCGGCCGGATCAGCAGCAGGCCTACGGGGGCGCCAAGGCCGGGTGGCACCAGTTCTTTGCGAAGCTGGAGCAGGTCTTAACGAGACTAGGCTGACGCTATTTCGGCCACGGCATGACCGGCACCGCGCTGACCGCGTTCGCTGGCGAGCCCTCGATGATCTTCGAGGCTCACCGCGAGATAGACGAGGATATTCCGCTTCGCATCGGGGATTCGGTAGATGCGTGTCTTCTTGAAGAAAATGCTGGTCTTCTCGCTGAAGGCCTCCTCCCTCTCTGGCAGCTCCGAGATGTCGGTTGTGATCGGTCTGGTTTGACGGCAGGCAACGGAGAGGTTGGAAGGATCCTCGTTGAGACCAAGCGGCTGGCCCCATCCGCCTTTGCGGGCCCGCGAGATGAAGCAAGTGACGCCCGGCACCTTGGGATCGTCGAAGTCGCCGACACAAACCTTGTCGTTCGGCGAGAGCAGATTGAACGTCGTGCTGACACAGGCAAGATCGTCGGGCGAAGCCATACCAGACGCAGAGAGGCCGAGCGCCGCGGCGGCAACAAGTACCCTCATAATTTTCTCCATGTCGTGGATGTGCAACCGCGCCGGCAGCCGGCATCGCCGAACCGGCAATGAGATCGAAGCTAGCCGCCGCCTTGGCGTTTCGTCAGCGCCGGGTCGTTCTGAAAGCAATAAGTCTTGCCGTCGATGGTCTTCTTGATTGGGCACTCAGCGGGTTCTGCCTGCTTACCCTTATCATCAGCGGCGGCAGGAGCATCATTCGCCGGATGCATCGAGTCCGCGGCGACGACGGGACCGGCGAGAAACAGCAGAACCAAACTTGCCAACAATGGAACGGTCTTAGTCATGTCCGGCATCCTGAAGAGTCTGGCGCACCCGACAGGATTCGAACCTGTGACCTCTGCCTTCGGAGCGCCGAGGTGATACTCCTAAACACGTTGGGTTTCAGCCAAAAACGCTTGATGGCATTTGGTTTGGTCCGCGCATGGTGCGCATGGCTAGTCCCACAGGCGCCAAAAGCGGGTGAGGTCGCGCTTCAAGGTGGCTGCAACCACCAAAACGACGCTGATGTTCGCCGCTACCACAGCGCCAAACGCGGCGAGGTAGAGTTGCAACATGGGAGTTCCCTCAATTGATCAACTCGCCTGTGGCGGAATTTGTTTCGAGATGTGAGGCCGCCCCGTTGGTCTCTCCGGAATGGCCGGCATGGTGTCCAGATGCTGCGGGTGGCAGCTCGGATAAATTTTTGTGACCTTCGAGATAGACGCTGGGGGATGTTGGGTCTGGCCTTATAAAGCAGATAGGTCTGGGGGAAACATTAGGAGGGTTCCAAATGACCAAATTGAGTTTGTGTGTAGCCTTCACCATCGCCCTACTGGTCGGATTAAATTCTGTTCCATCGCTCGTGTACGCGCAGACTGATGAAGAGGCTGCCCAGCCCAGCGAGCAACCGCAGACGGACAATACTGCGCAACACGATCAGGCCGCCACGCCGGGTCAATCCGCCAAACAGGACGAACAAGGCGATGACACCCAGGACGCGACTGACGAGCCCGAAAACCAGACTGACGATCAATCACCCGAGAATCAAGAATAGGCTGGAATGCCGGGACGAAATTTTCCCACTTGGGTCGGACCGTCGCACTCGACACCTTTGCCTTCGAAACAGGGCCGAACTCATGTTACCCTGAGGTTTCGAATAGGTTGATTGGAATCCAACTACGCGCCGTCATCAAATCCGTAAGTGGTGCGTAGCTTCGTGTGCTTGATGCGCAGCGTAGGGCCATGCACGCGGCTCTAGTCGCGGCGCAACTCAACCTTTACGCACATTTTGATCGAAATCCAGGGGCTCACCATCTTCCTAATTGTGAACCGACGTCAACCTCAGCTGAGCGCCGAAGCCAAGAAAGGCCTGACTCGGAAGGCACAATCCAGTCTGTGGCCTTCCCTCGCGCTATTAGCCATCTTCGTGATGGTTTGGACCCTATATGGCGTGATTTCCGCCGCGCCCGCGGCTATCCATAACGACATGGCTGAAGCTTATGCCTGGGGACGCGAATTTCAGCTTGGCTACGAAAAGCATCCGCCCTTCTGGGCTTGGATCGCGGGACTCTGGTTTGAGGTGTTTCCCCGTACCGATTGGGCATTTACCCTTCTCGCGGTGCTCAATGCTGGTCTCGGCCTTTAC
>DATFVO010000161.1:0-5935 GCA_035260265.1 Methyloceanibacter sp. | reverse complement strand
ACCTCCTCGTCACGCCACTGCCCGCTCAACTCCATCGACGCCACGCGCAAGGCGCTGAGGAGCGGCTGCAAGGTGCCGAGCGCCGCGGCGCTGATGGACACAATCCTGGAATTTGTAATCGACGGCATTGACCGCTACAGCGATGATGTGGCGGGCAAGCTCGATCATATCGAGGAGAGGATTCTCGCCGACGATGTAAGCGAAGGGCGAAACATGCTTCGCCGCATCAGACGCACCACGGTGCGGCTTCACCGGCAGCTTGTGATCCTGCGCTCGCTGATCCAGCGCTTCGAGCTCGACAAGCTCACCACATCGAAATTGCGCCAGCGCCTCGATTGGCTCGACATCGAGGTGGTCTCTTTGCGAGACCGGAGGCAGCTCCTTCAGGAGAGGTCACACGGCTGAGCAGACCAACCGCAATCTCCAGATCCTCGCTATCGTCACCACCATCTTTCTGCCGGCGACTTTGCTCACCGGAATTTTCGGTATGAACGTGATGGACCTGCCTCTAACCCAAAATCCTCATGGGTTTTTCTGGTCGATGGTGATCCTGACCGGCTCTTCGGCACTCGTGTTCTGGTTCTTGAAGCAATCCGGTATTCTCGACCGCTAAGGCTTCATATTCAGATTGAGTCCCAAATAACGCGAGACGCCACGGCGGATAAGCCGGCTTGGCACCTTCCCGCGCAGAAAATGATTGATGCGAGCGAACGGCCCCACGGGATAACGGAAGCGCGGACTCTTCGCCTCAAGCGCGCGGGCAATGGCGACCGCGACCTCCCGCGGATCGCGCGCCGATTTTGCCGCGTGCTCGTTTGCCGCGCGCGACACAAGTTGCACTCGTTCGCGATAGGGGCTGCCTGACGGCACGATCCATGGTGTGCTGCGCCAGATCTGTGTGCGGTATGGGCCTGGCTCGACGAGAATGACCTTGATGCCGAACGGCTCGACGTCATAGGCGAGCGACTCGGCCCAGCCTTCGAGCGCCCATTTCGAGGCGCAGTAGATCGAGTTTGCCGGCTGGCCCATGAAGGCCGCCTCGCTCGAAACCAATATGATCCGGCCATCGCGCTTGGCGCGAAACACCGGCAGCAAGGCCCTGGTGAGCTCGAGCACGCCGAAGAAGTTCGTCTCCATCACGCGCCGAATCTCGGGACTCGGCAAATCCTCAAACGCGCCGGCAGCCGACACGCCCGCATTGTGCACGACAGCGTCGAGCGTGCCGCCAGTTCGCGACAGAACCAATGCGACAGCCGCTTCGATCGAGGCTCTGTCGGTGAGGTCGAGCGCAACGATCTCGACACGATCCTGGACGCCTGCCGTCTTAAGCGCGGCCTCGAGCTTCTCGCGCTTTTGCACGTCGCGCATCGTGGCGAACACATGCCAGCCGCGTTGCGCGAGGACCTCGGCAGTGACGCGCCCGATGCCAGTGGACGTGCCGGTGATGAGGACCGTCGGCATTCATCCCTCCTTTCGTCGCGGGCTCCAGCCTAAATCAGCCGCGGCGCGGAAAGGAAGGCACCGCTAGCCCACGATCTCGTTTTTCTTGAAGCAGAGCGCAATCTCGCGCTTGGCGGTCTTGGCGCTGTCCGAGCCATGCACCGAATTCCGCTGAAGATTGACGCCGAAATCCTTGCGGATGGTCCCTGGTCTGGCATCGACCGGATTGGTCGCGCCCATCACTTCGCGATTTCTGGCGATGGCATTCTCGCCCTCGAGCACCTGGAGCACGATCGGGCCCGACGTCATGAAGTTTACGAGGTCCTTGAAGAACGGTTGACCCTTATGAACGTCGTAGAATTTCTTTGCGTCCTTCTTCTTCCACCGCACGCGCTTTTGCCCAACCACGCGAAGCCCTCCGCTCTCAAGCCGTGCGATGATCAGTCCCTCGATGTTCCGCTCGGTCGCGTCTGGCTTGATGATTGAGAGCGTGCGTTCGGTGGCCACGACAGTCCCCTGCGATGTTTTTGAATCACGCGGGCTTATAGCTGTCGCGCATGACAGCGGCAAGGAGGCAAGGTCGGCAAAAACACGGCCGCATGATCCGGAAAATAAGGCAGTCCGCGCAAACAGCGATCAGTCAAACGTCAAGTCATTTGCTGCCACCGTCCCTGCTCGGTCTGCTGCCAATAGCTCACCGCATGCCCCTTAGCTTTGGCCGCCTGCCATTCGGCCCGGGCGCGTGCGACCGCCTCCTGATCTCTCCCGTCGAAGACATAGGCGATGCGCGCGTAAGGCGAGGCGTCGGAAAGCATGGCGCCGTCGACCAGGAAGCGGACGTGTGCAGAATTGGGATTGTCCTCGCCAGAAGTGAGATAAATCGGATGCGCCGATGCGTGCGCGTCGCGCGCCGTCCCGTGCGGCAGGAAGCTCTCCTCGCGATACGTCCATAGCAGCGTGTTGAGCGCCTCGACCCGCTCATCGCTCGCGGCCTGAACCGCCGCACGCCAGCCGCGCTTGAGCGACAGCTCGAGTAGCGTCGGCAACACCTCTTCCAGCGTGCGTCGCTCGAGATGATAAAAATAGACCTCGGTCACGCGTGCATCATTCATGCCGATCCTCGCACGTAGGGATTTGCGCCTTTGCGCAAGTTGAGCCTGATCGGCACACCCGGCATGTCGAAGCTCTCACGCAGCGAGTTCACGAGATAGCGCGAATAGGAGTCCGGCAGAGCCTTGGGCCGCGAGCAGAACACGATGAAGGTCGGCGGCCGCGCATTGGCCTGAGTTATGTATCTGAGCTTAATGCGCCGGCCCGAGACCGCTGGCGGCGAATGCGCATCGACAGCGTCTTGCAGCCATTGATTGAGCGCATGGGTCGGCAGCCTGCGGTTCCATAACTCGTCGGCGGTGATGATCGCCCGCATCAGATTATCGAGTCCCGTAGCCCCAAGTGCTGAGACTGGCACGAGCGACACGCCCTTGACCTGCGGCAACAGCCTCTGACATTCCTCGCGGAGCTCGCGGAGGCGCTTATTAGGGTCGCCCACGAGGTCCCATTTGTTGATGGCGATGACCAGCGCGCGCCCCTCCTCGGCGATGAGATCGGCGATCTGCAGGTCCTGCTTTTCGAAGGGATGCTCGGCGTCAAGCAAGAGCACCACCACCTCGGCGAAGCGGATGGCCTTCAAGGCATCGCTAACCGAGAGCTCCTCGGCGCGTCCCTCGACCCGCATCTTTCGTCTCAGCCCCGCAGTGTCGAACAGACGCAAGGACCGCCCGTTCCATTCGAGCTCGGTCGCGATTGCGTCGCGGGTAATGCCCGCCTCGGTCCCGGTGATCATCCGCTCCTCGCCAAGCAGCGCGTTGACGAGCGTCGACTTGCCGACATTTGGCCTGCCGACGATGGCAATGCGCAAAGGGTGCTCGGCTGTCGCACCTTCGCCGTCATGGTTCATAGGAGCCGCGGCGTTACCCCGCTCCTTGCAAGCCTGCTCGATTGCGTCGATCAACTCGCCAATGCCGATGTCGTGCTCGGCCGAAATCGGCAGCGGCTCGCCGAGCCTCAGCGAGTAAGCCTCGTAGAGGCCGGGCTCGGCGGCGCGGCCCTCGCATTTGTTGGCGGCAAGAACCACCTTCTTGCCCGAGCGCCGTGCGAGATCTGCGAAGATCTCGTCGGCGGCAACGACCCCTTCCCGCGCGTCGATGAGAAAGATCACGAGGTCGGCCTGGTCGATGGCGGCTTCGGTCTGTTGGCGCATGCGCGGCGTGAGCCCCTTGTCCCCCGGCTCGAGCCCCGCGGTATCAATGAGTGTCACCGCGCAAGAGCCAACTTGCGCCTCAGCCTCCCGCCTGTCGCGAGTCAAACCTGGCTGGGCGTCGACCAGAGCGAGCCGCTTGCCGGCAAGCCGGTTGAACAGGGTGGACTTGCCGACATTCGGCCGTCCGACGATGGTGACAGTGAAAGGCATGTCTCTTGGAGAGGCCCTAATTGAGGGCGATCAGCGTAGCGTTGTCAGCCAAGATATACATGTGCCCGCCGGCCACAACCGGGGAGATGAACACCGCCGTATCGAGATCGAGATTGGTGGCGATCTGGCCGGTTCGCGCGTCAGCCCCGACCAGGACCCCCTCGCCGGAGATGAGCCAGAGCTTCCCCCCTGCCAGCACCGGCCCGCTCCAGCGCGTACTGGTGGGAAGGTCGGTCGCCCAGCGCACCTCGCCATCCGACCGAGAGAGCGCGATCAGTTTGCCGCCAAGATCGACGGCATAAATGGTGTCGCCCGCGACCCAGGGCATCTGGCTACTGGCGAGATTGCGGGACCACAGCCGCTCGCCGGTCGTTTCCGACACGGCGACCATCTTGCCGCCATGGCTGACAGCGTAGACTACGCCATGGTCGATTACCGGCCGCGCCGGATCGGCGAGGACGCCGGCCGCCGTCGTCTCGGACGAGCGCGTGAGGGAATCAGTCCACGCCGCCTTGCCGCTCGCCGCGTCGTAGGCACCGATATCGCCAGCGGGGAATGGCGCCACGACAGTGCCGCTCGAAACCGCTGGGCTCACATTGCTGAGCAGCGTTGCCGGCTGCGGCAGTCCACGCGCGGTCCATAGCTGCTGGCCATCTGCCGCAGAGAGCGCGTAGAGCACGTTGTCGGTCGACACGAAATAGATTTTGCCGCCAGCCGCGGTGGGCGAGCTCCTGATCGGGCCGCCGAACGACTTGGTCCATAGGATTGCACCGTTGCCGGAGTCGATACCGACCACCGTTCCATAGCCGGTGGTCACGTAGAGATGGCCTCCGTCGAGGGCGAGCCCTCCGCCAAAGCCTTTGCGGCTGCTTACGTTATCCGGCGTTACGCTCGCTGCCCACAGCTTGGCGCCGTTCGCTGCGGAGAAAGCCGTGATCCTGCCGCCAGCATCGAGGGTGAAGACTTTGCCGTCGGCGACGAGCGGGACCGCGCTCAACCGCCCGCTTGACGACGAGCCGGTCCCCGCGTCGGCCGTCCATGCCTTCTGCAACTGGTCGCCGAGCGCGAGGTGGCCAAGATTGTTCGACGGCGTTCCACCTGGCTCGCTCCATGCCGCGTTCGCCTGCGGCGGCGGAATCTGGATCGGTTTCCCGGCGGCTTTGGGCTCGATGGCTACCATACTTGGATCGGTGATGACGGCAATACGCTCGCCCGGCAGCCTCTCCTTTTCTTTCTTGAACGGATTCTTGATTCCCGCGAGCGGACCGCTGCAGGCCGAAACGCTGAACGCAATGGCCGCGATCAGGCCGGCGCTGACAATGCAAGAGCGAATTCCCCGTCTTCCACCCCGGCCCACTTTCGAGCCACCCTTGTTTCGCGGCGCTATTTCGCCGTCGTACTCAGCGACTGCGGGGTCCCCACGATCAACGCGAGCATCATGTCGGCGCGTTCCCGCAAATTGGGAGGGGTCCCCTGATCGCCAACCAGCGCGCCGAATTGCTTCTCTGCTTCACGCATGTTGTTCAGCCGATAGGCCGAGAGTCCGAGCAGCTCGCGCGCAGAAAATCTCCAAGCGCTGTCTCCCTCGGCGAGATCCTTCAGCCGCCGTTCCATCTCGGCGTAGTCTGTTTTGTCCAATCTAAGCGCGGCGGCCTGCAACGTGGCATGGCCTCGCAGGATTTCATCGACGCTCGAATCGCTGGCGAGCGCGTCGTAATCGGCGACCGCCTTGTCGATGTCCCCCGCCTTTGCCTCCGCAGCAGCGAGCTGAAAGCGCGCCAGCACGCGGTAGCCGGGGGGCCCCTCCTCCGCCAATAACGCAATGACATCCTTCGCCTTGGTGGCGTCTGCCCCGTCGAGCATGGTCAGGGCCTCGCTGAACTTGGCGCCGGCCGCTTGAGCCTGCCGCTCCTGCCAATAGGCCCAGCCTTTATAGGCAGCGACGCCGGCGACGATGAGAGCGGCAAGCCCGAGCGCGTAGACGCCGTACTGGTCCCACAGCTTCTTGTAGCGTTCTTGGCGGAC
>DATFVO010000160.1:0-2618 GCA_035260265.1 Methyloceanibacter sp. | reverse complement strand
GCGATCGTATTGACGTTGGGTCGACCGCGGCCTCGCGGGCGCCTGCCCGCACCTATGCCTTCGCCTCCTGCTCGGCGACGCGCTTGAAGGCGGGG
Source organism: Methyloceanibacter sp. (assembly GCA_035260265.1). GTDB lineage: Bacteria > Pseudomonadota > Alphaproteobacteria > Rhizobiales > Methyloligellaceae > Methyloceanibacter. The sequence goes on along the minus strand of DATFVO010000160.1, from coordinate 2,523 downwards.
CGGTCGGTCAGCCGGCCGACGTAGGCGACGAACTCGGGGCGCTCCGGGATCAGCTTGAACGACATCCCCCAGCGCAGGGCAGAGCCGATGACGACGTCTGCGGCGGTGAACTGTTCACCCAAGAGGTAAGGAGAAGCCATGCCTGTCGCCTGGGACAGCACGCTCATGACCCTGTCGAAATCGCCGAAACCGAGGGCCGTGGTTGGGGCTGCCTCCTTGCGCGGGAAGGCGCGTTCCACGATCGCCGGCTCAACGCAGCCTGGGCCGAAGAACAGCCATTTGAGATAGAGGCCGCGGCGCGGATCGCCGATCAGCACGTTGAGCCGCGCTTTCGGAAATTCATCTGCAAGGTAGGTGCAGATGGCGGCGGCCTCGGTGATAACCACATCGCCATGCTTCAGCGCCGGCACCTTGCCCATGGGGTTGACCGCGAGATACTCGGGCTTGGCCTGATCGCCCTCCATGAGCCGCAGCAAATGGATGTCGTATGGCTCGCCGATTTCTTCGAGCATCCAGCGCACGATCGACGAGCGCGACGGCGAGGCATGATAGAGCGTGAGCTTGGCCATCCCCGAACCTCCTTTGACGTTTCCGGTCAGCTCCGGTTTTGCACGAAAATGATGGCGGCGGCATGAAGCGGCAAGCGGCGCTGTGCCGCGGCGGCGAGGGTTCCGAAGATGGGGATTTCCGGTGTTTTCAACCCGCAAATTCAAGCCGCAAGCCCGAAGCCCAAATCCCGCCATGTTCGCCGCCATGTTCTCAGTGTTCCGACTTCGTGTTAGGGTTTTGGCAAGTCCGTCATCGGCTGAGGGGGGTCGCTCGACCGATTTTGCATGTCTTCTGATCAACGCTGGAAATGGGCCGGAATCGTCTCGGTCATTAGCGTTGGCGGCGTCCTCATCACGGACATCGTCGCCAATGTGGTCGGCGGTTACATCTCCGACCAGCTCAAGACGTGGCAGGTCCCAATTCAGCCCCCAGCGCAAAATCAGGCTCAGGCCGAGCGCCACGCGCCAGCAGCCGATGCCGAAGCGGTGTCGAGCATCCCAGCTCCGGCCAACGAGACGCGAGTGACCATGGCGGCGGTGGCGCCGAAGCCGGAGCCAGCGCCGATGCCGCCGATCGACATCCCACCGGAGCAGGCGCCTGAGGCTGCGACCGCGCCCGAGCCAATGCCGCTGCCGCCGGAGCCGCAACCGGTCGTGGTCACCGGTACGGTGGATCAGGTCATCGACACGGGCACGCTCAAGGTCCAAGGCGAGACCATCGAGCTTGCCGGCATCAAGGGACTCGGTTCGCCCTATCGCGACCAGCTTGCGAAGTTCATCGAGGAGCAGGGCTCGCAGATCCGCTGCGAGCCGATCAACGAGCGTTACGTTTGCTTCGTGAGCAATGTCGATCTCGGCCTCGCCGCGCTAACCAACGGCGCGGCACGTCCTGCTGCCGATGCGACGCCGCAATACCGGCAGGCTGCGGATGAAGCGCGGCGCAATCGCCGCGGCATTTTCCAGTGAGACTCCGCCATAATCGGGGGGCGTGGCTATGATGACATCGCGATCCTTGATCTCGGCTTTGGTCCTTATCATCGCCATCATCGCCGCCGGCAGTCTGGTTGCAGGTTGCGGCGCGCCAGGCTCGCGGCAGCAGGCCGGCACTGGAATCGGCGCCGTTGCCGGAGGCATCACCGGCGGCCTCATTGCCAGGCGGGCGGGCTTCAATCCAATCGGCGGCGCAGTGATCGGCGCCGTTGCCGGCGGCCTCGTCGGCAGCGCCATCGGCAAGTCTCTCGACGACGAAGAGCGGCGTCAGCTCGCGCTCGCCAGCGAGATGGCGGCAGAGCAGCCGGTGGTGAAGAGCGCCCCACCGAAGAAAGTGCAATGGAAGCGGACGGATCCCGCAACCAACACAGTCACCGCGTCAGGCTGGGTCGTCCCCAAATCCACGCCTTACCAGAAGCCTGACGGCACGACCTGCCGCGAGGTGACCCAAAGCGTCAGCAAGAACGGGCAGACCCAAAGCCAGGATGTCACGCTATGCCGGACGGAAGTGGCCCAGGCCGACGGGTCTAATTGGGTGATCCCGCAATAGAACTGATTACCTGCTGCCGCCGGCGGCGACGTTGCCGCTCCAATGCTCGGCGTGCTGGTTGAAAGTGGCGAGGATCGCATCGAAGGTCGCTTGCTCGGCGCGCTCCGTGCCCATGGTGTTCTGCACGTCGGAGAACACCTCCCGATAGTCCTCGTAACCTTGCATCTCCTCGAAGCGGCGCCACCACAAATCGCCGACGAAGAAGTATTTCACCCAGGAGAACAAGAGGTCGATCCAGTCCTCCAGATAGCTGTGCAAATGCAGGTCCGGACCGCGGAGATAGAAGCTCGCCTTGCGAATAATCTCAGCCTCGTGGTCTTGACAGCGGTCGACCTGGACAAGCCTGCCGTCGAGGAAGGGAGCGGCCTCGGTCTCAAGGAACACGAAGCTCAGCCGATCGGCGTCGGGATGAAGCTGGTTGGGGTCAAAGAGCCG
>DATFVO010000159.1:0-2860 GCA_035260265.1 Methyloceanibacter sp. | reverse complement strand
ATCGCCAACGATATCGGCGCGACCTCCGCGATTCTGCGCGACCGATCCGAGAAATATAACAGCGGCTGGTTCGATCCCCGCGCCGACGACCGCTTCTGGTTCGCCTACGGCCAACTCTACGGCTATTACGGCATTCTCACCACGGCGCACGCCGATTTTCGCGATGTGATCGCCCAGCGCGGGCTAACCCAGCTCTGGACCGAGCTCGAGGATCAGCTGCGGGCTTCTCTCAGAATTCAGCCGATGATTATTTCCAACGGCGACGAATCGGGCTGGCTGATGCCGGCGCATCTCGCGACGCTTGGCTTCTACATCCTGCGGGTACGCTCGAACCTGGTCGAGATCCGGCTTGTGCTAGACCGCTAGTTTATCGAATCGCACATGACCGCCTATCGTGGTAAATTGCAAATTCGAGGCTGCGCCGCGCGGGAAGCGCGGCAAAGGGCGGCACTGCGTGAGGCTCATCGCCATGACGAGCGAAGCGATGCAAGGCGCTGAAATGCAAACAGGAAGGCACGGTGCCGAGCGGGAAGTCGAACGCCTGTTGCTCGACGCGGCGGGCGCCCTTCAGCGTCTTGTCGCCGAGCGCGATGCGCTCAAAGCACGCGTTGAGACGCAAGAGCGGGAGCTCCACCGCCTTCAGGAGCACATTGCCCTATTCCACGACAGTTACCGCAGGCTCACGAGCGAATTCATTGCTCAGTCCCAGCTCATCGACGGCGCCGTGAGCCGCTTCGTCGGCGCCAAGCCGGCCGAAATTCAGCCGTTCAAGACGGAACCGGAAACCCGCTCCGAGGGTTAAGGGACTGCGGCGGGATGGGCCATGCCGTGCTGCGCGATCGGCTGACCCGGTTCCGTGCGCGCGTAACTTTAGCACGGAGGGACGGTTCATGAATATTCTCGGTCCCAACCCGCAACGCGGGCATGGTCTAGTGGATTGGAGCGCTCTCAGTCAGAAGCGGACTGAGGCTAGCGAGGTGACCCCGCTCAACCTTCTTGGCGCGCGTATCGTTGACGAAGACGAGACAACTACCGTTACAGCGCCGGGCAATGGCGGCAGTTCAGACTTGCTCATTCGCGGTCTCGTGGAACGCCTGCCGGCGATCGACGAAGCCTGGCCGCTCGCCGAGCGCGCCAAATGGCTGCGTACCGCCGCAACGATCTTCGCGCTCGTCTATCGGACCCGCGAAGGTGAAGAAGGCGAGATCGGCGTTGCGCTGACAGGTGCCCCAACAAAGGTGCTGGAGGCTTCGCTTAAGACAAAGGAAGCGCCGACAGAGGCAGCGGCCTCCGAGGCAGCCAAGAAAGAGGAAGCGGCGCCAGGGAAGACGTCCGCCGATTTTTCGGTTTTGGGCAACGCTTCTTCGTAAACAAGCGCACCGCCCGAAGGCTCGAGGGCTAAGACAGAACTTTGGCGTCGGGCCTCAAGCCTAAGTTTGGTGCTAGCCTGCCACCGGCCGCACCGCCCGTACCGCCGCAATCCGCGCGGCGATCGAACGGTAGGATTGCTTTTGCGGCGTCGCGCCATGATCCTCGCTTGGATGGACCGAGCCGTTTTGCAGACGAGCCTCTTCGGGGTGAGCCTCTTTCGGGCGCGCCCCTTCGACCCAAGCTTCGGCGAGAGCCCGCGCTGGAATCGCGGCAACGGCTTCCTTTTTGGCGCTTATGCGCGCCTTCATACGGAACCATTTCGCTTTCCGCGCAAAAGCGGCGCGCTGCTGCGGCGGCACGCCGAGGCGATCAGCCGCCGCTTTCTCATAAAGGAGCGCGATCCTGAGATGTTGTTCTGCCGTGAGCACCATTGGGCGAGCATCGCCTCTCCGCTTTAAGAGTTCCCTAACGTGGCGGTCGTTGCGCGACCTCGGCTTTGGAATCGAGGCTCGCCGTGCTCGCTCTCGTGCTTGCGCCGATTTGCGAGGAGTTGGGTTGGCATGGTTATGGCGCCGACAGTCTGAGAGATCGGTTCGGCATGCTACCGGCGACGCTTCTTTTCGCCGCTCTTTGGTGCGCGTGGCATGCGCCGCTCGTGCTCGTATCGGGCACCTACCAGCATGAGCTCGCGGCGACGGACAACAAGATTTTCGTCACCAATTTCTTCGTGAGCATCATCCCCGCGGGCATCATCGCCAACTGGTTCTATTACAAGAACAACCGCTCCATCGTCGCGGCCATCCTGCTCCATGCGATGTTGAACGCCGCTGCGGTGCTGATTGCTGCCGGGCAGGTCGCCAAGGTTATCGCCACTCTGCTTTATATGGCAATCGCCGCGGCGCTCATCATCGGCGACCGCCGTCTCTTCGCCGAAGGGCCGCGCAGTTTCCTCAAGGCGCAATAACGCTTCTTTCCCCGCAACCGGATCAAGGGATGACCCTTCGCGAGGCCGCGTTTCGGCGCTATCCTGTTTCTACCTCCAGGGCTTCAAGCGGTGGCAGATAGGAGGAACGATGCGAAAGTTTGGAGTTGCCTTAGCCGTCGGCGCGGCCCTGCTGATAGCAGGCTCGCTCTCGTGGAAGGCCCAAGCGACGAGCGCGGTCAAATCGGAGGCGTTGCCGGCGGTGGTCAATAAGTTCTCGCTGATCGAGAAGGCCGCGTGCGGCGGATGGGGCAGGTATTGCCCGCCGGGCTTGGAGATGCGGTCCGTACTGGTACGCGTGTCGCTCCTTGCTAGCTGCATAGGACAAACGAAGGCAGCCGGGCTCCGCTGAACCGCCTTCCTCTTTAGGAGCAACGACATGTCTCTGGCGAGCATTCTGCTGGCGAAGCCTGCCGTTCTCACGCCTGCCTCCAAGTACACGGTGTTGAACGGGGTAGGCTATCTTGGCGCCGGGGTGCTGCTTCTGGTCTGGCCGGGCGTGACCCA
>DATFVO010000158.1:0-3833 GCA_035260265.1 Methyloceanibacter sp. | reverse complement strand
TTTGAGCGAAGCCCCGAGCAAGGCCGTGAGCGCCACAGCCTCCCCAAGAAGCTGCGATACCGGCTCGGGATAGTCGTGGCGCGAGAGTATGGTGTCGACCGTGGGGCCGAGTTTCACCAGCCGGCCGAGAACGTCGGCGTGCTCGGCTTGGAACGGCAGGATCAAGTCGTCCTCTGGAATGCGAAGCTCGATCCGCTGCTCGGATCCACGCTCGGTCATTTCTTGGCTCCGCGCGCATTGCGTCGCTTGGCCCGCGCAGCCTTGCCGCCCCGGGACTCGGCACCGAGGCACCAGGCAAGGATCGCCTTCTGCACATGCAGGCGATTCTCGGCCTCGTCCCACACCACCGATTGCGGCCCGTCGATCACTTCGGCGGTCACCTCGTCGCCGCGATGGGCAGGAAGGCAATGCATGAAGATCGCGTCCTTTGCCGCAAGAGCCATCAGCGCGCCATCAACCTGGAAAGGCCGCAGCAACTCATTCCGTTTCTTCTCGTCGCCGTCGCCCATCGATACCCAGACATCGGTCACCAGGCAGTCTGCACCCTTCGCCGCTTCACGCGGATCATCGCCGACGTCGATTTCGGCGCCTTGTTCCTTGGCCCAGGCAATGAGCTTGGGCGCGGGCGTGAACGCCTTCGGCGAAGCGATATTGAGCTTGAAGCCGAAGCGCGCCGCAGCATGCACCCAGGAGGTAGCCACGTTATTGGCGTCGCCGATCCAGGCAATTGTGCGGCCTTTGATTGGCCCTTTCAGCTCCTCGAAGGTCATGATGTCGGCCATGACCTGGCAGGGATGAGAGAGGCAGGTGAGCCCGTTGATCACCGGAATGCTTGAATTCGCGGCGAGCTCGGTCAGCGTCTCGTGCGGCCCGGTTCGCAGCATGATCGCGTCGACGTAGCGCGAGAGGACACGCGCGGTGTCGGCGAGCGTCTCGCCCCGCCCGAGCTGCATGTCTTGAGGGTTGAGCACGAGAGATTGTCCACCGAGCTGATAGATGGCGACCTCGAAAGAGACGCGCGTCCTGGTCGAGGGCTTCTCGAAGATCATGGCGAGCACCGGCCGCTCGCGGCGCTTCAGCCTCTTCGGTACATGGCGCCTGCGCTTAATCTCCTGGGCCCACTCGATGATGGCGCGCAAAGTCTTGGCGTCCAAGGCATCGATATCGAGGAAGTGCTTGGGGGCCATGGGAAAGCAAAGCGAGGTCAGGCGTGGGCGAGCGCGCCGCTCTTCAAGGCGACGCAAGCCGCATCGACCTTGGCACAAGCCGCGTCGATCTCCTCCTCGCCCACGATCAGCGGCGGCAAGAGGCGAACAACATTGTCGCCAGCCTGCACAGTCAGCAACTTCTCGGAGCGCAGGGCCTCGAGCAGCTTCAAGTTCGGCACCTTACATTTCAGCCCGAGCATCAGGCCTTGACCGCGTACCTCCTCGATGATCTCGCTGTGCTCGTCCTTGAGTGCTGCAAGCCGCTGCTTGAGCCTAAGCCCCATCTGCGCGACGCGATCGAGAAACCCGTCTTCAAGCACCACGTCGAGCACCGCATTGCCGACGGCCATGGCGAGAGGATTGCCGCCAAAGGTCGAGCCATGACTTCCCGCCGTCATGGCAGAGCCCACTGCCCCCGTCATGAGACAGGCGCCGACGGGGAAGCCGCCGCCGAGCCCCTTGGCGGTGGCTATGATATCGGGCGCGATGCCAGCCCATTCATGGGCGAACAGCCGGCCGGTGCGGCCCATTCCGGTCTGCACCTCGTCGAGCAGAAGCAGAATGCTCTTATCGTCGCAAAGAACGCGCAGATCTTGCAGGAAGCGCCATGACACCTCGCGCATACCGCCCTCGCCCATGATCGGCTCGATGAGGATGCCAGCTGTGGCCTCACCGATCGCTGCCTTCACCCTCTTGATGTCGCCGGCCTCGATTTGGTCGAAGCCGTCTGCCGGAGGGCCGAAGCCCTCTAGGTGCTTGGCCTGACCACCAGCAGCGATGGTGGCGAGCGTGCGCCCGTGAAAGGCGCCTTCGAACGTGACGAGTCGATAACGCTCAGGCACACCGTTCTTGAAGTGGAAGCGGCGCGCGGCCTTGATGGCGCATTCCACGGCTTCCGCGCCCGAATTTGCGAAGAACGCATAGTCGGCGAAAGTCGCGTCGGTCAGCCGCTCGGCGAGCCGCGCCTGCTCGGGGATCTGATGCAGATTGGAGACGTGCCACAGCTTCTTTGCCTGCTCTGTCAGCGCCTTAACCAGATGCGGATGCGCGTGCCCAAGCGCGGTCACCGCCACACCGCTCGCGAAGTCGAGATAGCGTTCGCCTGACGTGGTGTAGAGATAGGCGCCTTCCCCGCGCGCGAAGGACAGCTCGCTGCGAGCATAGGTCGGAAGGAGGGCCGACATTTTTCTGTGGTGTCCCTGAAACAAAACTGCCGCCGATCGGCGGCAGCAAGGTAAGTCAGAGCATTAGGTCTCCCATCAGGCCGTGTCAATCAGCGCTAATGCGACGTTTATCCAACGCTCATCCACCTTTCCATCCACTCTCATGTTTGTGTTCTTGAAAGAGAAGTGGCAGAATCCCTGTTCCGGTGGAAAACGGAGAGGACAAGCGTGGCGGACGCTTGCCGTGTTTTGCCGGATATAGTAGGGTAATTACCGCTCGGCTACAAGATATCGTGGGTGCTGCGTTGCGCCCGGGCGGTCATTCTCAGCAGTAATTCTGAGTGTTCGAAACGCCGTCTCCAGACGAGACGGGGGGATTCTGAGTCCAATTCGAGGAGGCCACACCATGGCTTGGACTGACGAGAGGGTCGAACTGCTGAAGAAACTCTGGGCCGACGGCCTAAGCGCGAGTCAAATCGCGGGCCGCTTGGGCGGAGTGACGAGAAACGCCGTGATCGGCAAGGTGCATCGGCTTGGCCTGTCGGGGCGAGCGACGAGCTCGCGCTCGTCAAGCCCGAGACCGAGGCGGGCACATGTGCCGCGCCAGCACCGCACGCCGTCGCTTTTGTTCAGCACGCGCGGCAACGTCGCGCTCAAACCTCAATACGAGGCTGAGCTCGACGCCGAGCCCGCGCCGCTTGAGGAGCTTGTCATCCCACTTGCGGAGCGGGCGAGCATCCTCACGCTGAAAGAAGCGATGTGCCACTGGCCGATCGGCGATCCCGGCGATCCGGAGTTTCATTTCTGCGGGCGCAAGACCTGCGGGTCGCTGCCTTATTGCGAGCATCATGCCCGTATGGCCTATCAGCCCGTGCAGACGCGTCGGCGCGAAAGACGGTTTGCCAACGGCTAAATCTGCCGGCAGAGAGACGACGACAAGAGGCGCCCTCGCGGCGCCTCTTTCATTTGGCGCTCAGGCGGTTTCTTCGAGCTTGTCGGAGAAAGCGTAGCCAGCGCCGCGCACGGTACGGACAGGATCTGTCTCGTTTCCCCGCATCATTGCCTTGCGCAGGCGGCCGATATGCACATCAACAGTGCGCTCGTCGACATAGACGTTGCGGCCCCATACGCCGTCGAGAAGTTGGGCGCGGCTGAACACGCGACCAGGGCTCTGCATGAGAAACTCCAGCAGGCGGAACTCGGTCGGCCCGAGATGCACTTGTCTTCCGTTCCGCGTCACCCTGTGGGAGTCGCGGTCGAGCTCGATGTCGCCTACGCTCAACACCGAGGCGATGCGCTCGGGATTGGTGCGCCGGAGAATTGCCCGCACCCGTGCCATCAGCTCGGGCAGCGAGAACGGCTTGACCACATAATCGTCGGCGCCGGTGGTAAGACCCCTGATGCGGTCGCTCTCTTCGCTTCGTGCCGTGAGCAGAATGATCGGGATGGTGCGGCTGTCCTT
>DATFVO010000157.1:0-4643 GCA_035260265.1 Methyloceanibacter sp. | reverse complement strand
GGCGCTGCGTTTCGTCCATGGCTTCGCCACTGCGATCTTCTCCCCGGTCGCCTCCGCCTACGTTGCGGGGCTCGGCGAGACGGGTCGAGGCGCTCGGCTCGGTTGGTTCTCGTCCGCAAACGACGTTGGTGCAACCGCGGGGCCGCTCGCCGGCGGCTTCGTGCTTTATTTCACCGCCAGCTATTCGGTGACTTATCTTCTCGTCGGCGCGCTCGGCGTGCTCACCTTGCTTGTGGTATTGCTGCTCCCCGATGCCGATCGGCCTGTGAGCGACACTAAGACTCTTGGCGCGCGAACGACGGAATTCCGGCAGGGTCTCGCCGAGGTGTTGCGGACGCCGCCGATTTTCGTCGCGGCCGGCATCGAGGCCGTCATGTACCTCGGCTACGGCGCCTTTCTCGGATTCCTGCCAATCTACGCTAAAACAGTCGGGCTCAACGATGCCGAGATCGCGATCGTCCTCGGCGCACAGTTGATCCTGGCGATGGTGGCAAAGCCGATAACGGGACGCGTCTCTGATCGCGTCGGGCGAATACCCGTCATCATTGTTGGTCTTCTGCTTTGCGCCGCGGCGCTGCCGTTGATTTTCCGCAGCGAGAGTCTGATCGTTTTCCTTTTCGCGGCGCCTCTGCTCGGCGTCGGCGTCGGCGCGGTTACGCCGGTGACCAATGCGCTCATCGCCGATCTCGCCTCGGCGCGGCGCCTCGGCGCCGCCATGGGCGTGTTCGGAACCATCTGGGACATCGGCGAGGCAGCCGGCCCGATGATCGCGGGGTTCCTGATCGGCGGATTGGGATATGCGGCGACCTTCGACGTGCTCGCCGCCGTGATCGCTCTAGTCACGGTCGGACTGATGGTGCTGGTGCGCGATCCAAAAGCTGCTGCGGCTGATCGCGAATCCAAGCGACCGGCGAAATGATTCGCGTCCGTGGGCAGGAGGGTTAAGCAGGCCCAAGCCACGCAGCCTGGACGCGAATCATATCGATGAGGGTCGGGGTGAAAGAGCGTTTTGCTCGTACTGACCGGGCCATGCTGAACGCACGACAACGAAACTGATATCCAGGAGCTTCGCTGCTGCCCTTATCGCCCGCAGAAGTCACCTACTGCTTCATTGTGATCGTGTTCGCTTACACACTGCGGGGCGGCACAGGGTTTGGCGCTGCCATCGCGATGCCCTTGCTGGCGCTCGTGGTGCCCATGAAGATACTTGTACCGGGATGGTCAGTGCTTAGTGTGGTCGCCGGGGTAGATATCCTCCGGCGCGACTACGACAAGATTGCCTGGGCCGACCTGATGCCGCTCATGCCCAGTTGTCTGCTCGGCATCGTGCTCGGACTTGCTTTTTACAAGGCACTCGATTCGCCAGCGCTCGCGCGAGGGCTTGGGGTATTGGTGGTCCTTTACGGTGCGTTTTCATTGCGGGCCTCGATGCGGCCGCCGCAAGAGTGGCAAGTGCCTCCCACATCCATTGCCAGGCTTTCCGGCCTGATCGGCGGGGCGGTCGGCACGACATTCGGCGCGCTTACGAGCCTGTCCTTCGCCGTGTATTTTGACGCCATCCGCATGCCAGTAGAACAGTTTCGAGCCACCATGTCGGCGGCTTTGGTGGCGATGGGCTTCGTCCGCGGTCTGGGCTACTTCGGGCTCGGCGAGTTCAGCGCCGATGTGCGGCTGCTATTGGCGATTACCCTTCCGATGACACTCATTGGGATTTACCTCGGCAACCGTATATTTGCCGAGGTGAGCGAGGTGAGGTTCAGGCGGCTAGTGAGCTTGACGCTGATAGTGAGCGGGTTCGCGCTGCTCGTGAAATAGACCGAGACGCTGTGTTGGGCCAGCCTCATCGGTCGCTCCGCGTGACGCGAAACTCGCGGACGGGAGCGGCTTTAGGCGCAGTCATTCGAAATCCTACTGGGTCTCCTCGTTCATCGGTACTGGTCTCCTCGTTCATCGTAATGCACCCACGGCGTTCTTGGCCGCGACTGCGCCGAGGGCATGCAGCCGGCGCCAAATCCTGACGCGGAGAAGGCTTTCAATCAATTTGCCGTGTGTCGATCACCGGTCGCGAACCGGCTGAACCGGCTGAACTGTCGGGTTAATTTGTAGTGGAGCGATCGGAGGAATCACGGGTCGCTTACTCAGTGCCCAGCTAGCCAAAGGAACAAGACTGGGAGCCCCGCAGTTGGACGGCGGCACGGTAGGCAATCGTTGCCGCGGCCATGCGACCGTACTGACAGCCGGGATAGGGGAGCGGCCATGCGTCCGACTCAGCGAGGAGATTGTCCATGTACGGACTTTGGAGCGTGAGGCGCCGAGCTATGTGGCAGCCGGTTTCTAAGTTTGAGAAAACGAGGGTCGGGTCGAAAGGTGCCGCGGCCTTGCTCGTAGCCGCCGCGGCCACATTCGCGATCGCGAGCGGCGTGCCCGCGGAGGAGAGCAATAGTGAAGTAAACGTGGAGGGCGGCTGGGCGTATACCGCAAGGAGTAAGCAGGGCGCGATGGAATACATCGCTGCAACCCGTGCCGCAGAGGACCAAGCGTGGCTGCTGCTTGCATGCAGCGCAGACAAGCGGCTGACCATCTCAATGGTACATGCTGAACGGTTTCCGTTCCCGTTACTGTCTTCCTCGTCACTGAAATTACGATCAAACAACGTTCCGATCGTATCCATTGAGGGAAAAAGCGTTCAAAATAATCAGATTTTTGTCGATCCGAGACCGATGCGGCACATCATGCCGGCGCTCCTTCAAGATGACGAGCTTGTTGTTTCCATCCCTGAACGGGACGGAGCGATGCATGATTATACGTTTTCGATGCAACCAAATGATGTCGCGCTCGGACCCATTCGCTCGCGTTGCCTTGATTTTTGAAAACATGAACGCGGCCGAGTAATGCTTTCTAATCGCTTTCGCGATCAGGACGGCTCGGCCCCCACAAAAAGCCCTTAAAACATTCCGCGTCGCCGAGTATCGGACGACGATCTGGCTATTTTTTCTGGCATCCTTTCATGCATATATCGTATTCGGTCTTGCACGTCTTTGCAGAATAATTTTTTGCGCAGGCTTGTTGTTGCTCGCGACACTGCTTGCAACTGTTCGCTTGTTCCGCTTGTACTGTAGTGATGCTGCAAAAACTGAGCAGCACGATGAAAATCGTGCCGATGGCTCGCATGACGACCCTCCTCGCGATGTAGCCACGACGCGGGTATAAATAAAACATTACACAATTCTTTTCGCGCGACCATCAAATTTGGCGTTATCCGAGCGATGACGTCCAATGATCGGCATCCTTGATAGCAAGAGTGAACGCCGCCACCCGGCCCGAGTTCGTAAATCGGGCTCACACGATGCGATTGCATCAGAGCCCTAAAAGTCCGACACTAACAGTAACGGACGCCCAGCTCGTCGTCGTTCAACCTTACAGCGTTAGCGCCGACGTGAACGTCGGCGAGGAAACGGCCTCCGCAAGGGAGGATCGTCATGATCAAATGCTCTAGTCGACATCTTTTGCTGCTCGCTGGAACCGTCGCAACGCTTGCTGTCGCGGTGCCGGCAGCCGCGCAGCAGCCACCGGTAGCGCCGGAAGCCCCTCCACCGTGGGCGCAGGGCCGGCCTGAGACGGCCATTGGGGCGAAGCTCGCGCCGATCGTACCGCCGCCACTTCCAACGGCCGTCGACAAATTACCGACCGAGAAGTTGAAAGCGCCCAAGGGCTTCAAGATCGAAGTCTATGCAAACGGTCTCGCGAATGCGCGTTCGTTGCGGCAAGGCGACAAGGGCACCGTGTTTGTAAGTAGCCGCATCTTGGACAAGGTCTACGCCATCACTGACCAAGCTGGCAGGCGCGAGGTCAAGACGCTGTACTCGGGTCTCTATCGGCCGAACGGCCTCGCGTTCGCCAACGGCACCCTCTACATCGCCGAGCTTGCGAAGATCTCGAAGGTTGAGAAGATCGAGGACAACCTCGATAACCCGCCCAAGCCAGTCGTCATCTACGACGATCTGCCCAAGGACGAGGCGCACGGCTGGAAATTCCTCACCATCGGTCCCGACAACAAGCTCTATTTCAACGTCGGCGCACCGTGCAATATCTGCATGCCGTCGCCCGCCCATGGGCAGCTCCGCCGTATCAATCTCGACGGCAGCGGCGCGGAAGTCGTAGCGCGCGGGGTTCGGCAAGTGGTCGGCATGGACTGGCACCCGGTGCTAGGGCAGCTCTACTTCACCGAAAACAGCCGCGATTGGCTGTCGGAAGATATACCCGAGGACAAGCTCAATCGGCTCACCCAACCGGGGAAGGACAATTTCGGATATCCGTATTGTCACCAGGGCAACATCCCCGACCAGGAATTCGGCTGGGGACGCTCGTGCGACGAATTCACGAAACCAGCCACGCTATTGGGGCCGCATTCAGCCCCGCTCGGCATGCGATTCTACACTGGCAACATGTTCCCGTCAGAATACCGCAATGCCATCTTGGTCGCGCGCCACGGCTCATGGAACCGATCCAAGAAGTTCGGCGGCGACATCGTCGTGGTGTCCCTCAACGAGAACGGTACGGTGAAATCCGTCGATCCATTCATCACGGGCTTCATTGAAAACAACAATTATATCGGACGCCCAGCTGACCTCATGGTCCTCAAG
>DATFVO010000156.1:0-2864 GCA_035260265.1 Methyloceanibacter sp. | reverse complement strand
TGCGAATTAAGGGGCTGTGACAAAATGACTGCCCAAGCAAAAAGCCCGGCCGATGGCCGGGCTTGAAGCGCGTCGAGCCCTCCAAAATGGCCGCTAGAAGCCGAACAGGGCGCGGGTGATGTCGTTATCGAAATTGTCGCGGCGGTTGTTGCGCTTGTTCCACGGCTTGTATTGGCCGGCCACCGCCTCGACGTCGCTCGCGCCGGCCGCAGGCTCAGAAGGAACGTACTTGCCGTTCAGCGCGGCAATCATCCTCGCATCGTGGCCGTAAATATCGTTGAAGGTCGATAGCGAGCCGTCGTCGTTCACCTTGACGGTAAAGTAGGTGATGTAGACGGGAATCTTGCGATCCAGCGCGACGTGAAAATCGGCGCCGGCATCGAAGGTGGACTCGACGCGGGCCGAGCTCCAGCCCTTGTCATGGTCGAGGATAATCTCGGCGAGCTTCTCGGGATACTGCACGCGCATGCAGCCGTGGCTCTCGGCACGCACGGTTTGCGCGAACAGGTTCTTCTGCGTAGTGTCGTGCATGTAGACGTCGTGCTTGTTGGGGAACAAGAACTTCACGCGGCCGAGCACGTTGTCGGGTCCGGGCGGCTGAACCAGATCGAAATTGCGAATGTCGTTGCGGCTCCAATCGATGGTGTTGGGATCGATGTCGCGACCGGCATATCTGATGAGCAAGCCGTGCCGTTGAAGAATGGAGGTGTCGTAGCCGCCGCCGAAAAAGCCGCCGCCGCCCTGCCCAAAATAGGGTGCGATTTCCTCCATTTTGATGGAATTCGGCACGTTCCAATAGGGATTGAAGACGATCTCTTCCATCTCCTCGGAGATGATGGGCGTCTGCTTGTCTGGCTTGCCGGTGACGACGCGCGTGGTGTGGATGGGCGTGCCGTCCTGGACCACGCGCAGCAAGAACTCGGGAATGTTGACGGTCACGTAAAACGGTCCGAGGTCATGCGGCAGCCAACGCCAGCGCTCCATATTGACGAGAATGGCGTCGATCCGTGCCTGACCCCCGCCGGGCCGCGGCTGCTGCTGTTGCTGCTGGCCGTTGAGCATGCGGCGCGTGCCGGCGCCGACCAATCCATCGGGGATCGTGCCGTGTGCATATTGGAACCGCTTCACGGCATCGAGCACGTCCTTATCGAACAGCTTCTCGTTCGTGTCCGGCGCCGACTGTACTTCGAGCCGCTTGCGGAGGAGGACAACCTGCTCATCCTCGACACCGAACTTGAGCACCGAGCCGTCGGGAATGATGACCACGTCGGACTTTGCGGTCTCGACCGTCTTGCCGCCGCGGAGCTCGAGCAGTTTCTGCCTTAGCGCCTCGAATTGCGGCTGGTCCGGCTGGAAGCTGCGGAGATAGGCGGCCGGATCTGAGCGGAAAGCGACCGAAGCGATCACCTCAGAAGGGTTGGGCAGGGCGAGCGTCGGATCGAGATTCTCGCCGCTTATGCGCTGCGGATCGATGCGGCCGCCGCGCGCGTCATTGGCGTAATCGAGCACGGCGTAGCTGAGCTTGATCTCGGCATCGGCAAGCCACTCGGTGGCCTTGGGATCGCTCGGGGCGAACGCATCGGCCTTGGGTAGCGCATAATCCGAGGCTTTCAGGCCATAATCGTCTGCCTTGGCGATCTCGGCCATGGCGAGCTTGGCTCGCTCGTTGAGTCCCTTGTCATCGACCCAGATCAGCGATTGATCGGGCACCGAATAATATTCGACCAGCGCGGCCTGCTCGTTCTTGCGCACGGTTGGCGACTTCGGCGAAAGCTTGTTTTGCACGGCGATGCGGACCGCCTCGGTCTTAGTGATCAGCGTGGCGGGGCCGTCTGGCTCGGCCGCGAAGGCCGGCAGGCTGCATGATGCCGCTAGAACGAGGCCCAAAGCGATTGGCCGCATGTCGGTATTCCCTCTGAAAATCCGCGCCTTTTTGACTGCGCGGAACAACCCCCAGCTCGGTTAAGCCGAAATCCCGCTCAAATTTTGGCGGATATTCTCTTCTCAGGCCAGCGCCAAAATTTCCTCGATACTGAGGTGGCCAGGCACCACCGTTATCGGCACCGGAAACGTCCCAGCGGGCCGCCCGCTGGCGAGGGTCAACACGAGCGGTCCTGGCCCTGACGGGTCCTTCGAGGCGCCGAGCACAAGCAGGCCGACATCCGCATCCTCCTCGATCAGCTTGGTGATCTCCTCGGCCTTGATGCCTTCGCGCACGACTTCCTCCGGCACGAGCTTCTCGAAGCCCATGGCCTTGAGCTTGCGGCCAAACAGGCGGAACACAGCCTTGGCCTTATTGTGTCCTTCCTCGCGCGCCACGTCTTCCACCGCGAGCCATTGAAAATCGACATCCGGCTCGATCACGTAGAGGAGCGAGAGCTGGCCGCCGGTGCGCTGCGCGCGGCTTGCGGCAAAGGCGAGCGCGCTTTCGCATTCGGGCGTCTCGTCCACCACGACCAGCAATTTGCGCTTGTGGCCCTCGGCAAAGCTCTGCCGCTTCTTGCGCCGCTTCGCCGTTTCGGCGGCGGTGGCAGCAGCTTTCTTCTTCTCGGCAGGTTGTTTTTTCTTGGCCATGCGCCGCTCAGGCGAGATCGATGGCGTAGCGCTTCAAGTCCTTGAGCGCGACGATCTCGAGTGTCGCCTCATGGGTCGCAGCGAGAACGACCCGCGGCGCACTGCCCGCCTCGAGCGCCTCGCGCCAGCGCGCGGCGCACAGGCACCACCGGTCGCCGGGTTTAAGCCCCGGAAACCCAAAGTCAGGCTGCGGTGTCGACAGATCATTGCCGCGCGACTTGGAGAATTCAAGGAACTCAGCCGTCACCTCGACGCACACTGTATGCAGCCCGAGATCCTCAGGGCCGGTA
>DATFVO010000155.1:0-10479 GCA_035260265.1 Methyloceanibacter sp. | reverse complement strand
AAGCCAAGGGCGATGGAACACCACATTGGTGACCATCACGAACAGAACGAGAAAGACGGTCAGCCGCAACATCAAGAAGCCGAACTGCCGAATGCCTTGCTGAAATGCATCGGCTGGCCGGCGCGCTGTGAGTTCTCCGGCTAATCCCCCGAGCTCCGTGGCGCGGCCGGTGCGGCATACCACGGCGCGCACCACACCGCTGATGACGGAAGTTCCCATGAAGAGAAAATTCGCGGCGCCTGACGGTTCGCCGGAGGGTGCCGCGAGATCCTTCGCTTGCTTTTCCACGGGGAACGGCTCGCCCGTGAGCAAGGCCTGGTTTACGAAGCAATCGCGCGCCGTGAGCACGCGAGAATCGCCGGGCACCACATCTCCCGCCTTGAGCTCGACCACGTCCCCTGGCGCAAGCTGATCGACTGCAATCTCGCGGCGATCTCCGTTCCGCAGCACCTGCGTCCTCAGTCCGACCGAGCGGCGAAGCGCATCGATAGTGTTCTCGGCGCGGTGCTGCTGCGCGACATCGAGCACGACGCTCAAGAGAATGATGACGACAATGATGACGAAGCTCGTCACTTCTCCGGTCCAGGCAGAGAGCCCGCTTGCGAAGAGAAGGATGATGATGAGGGGATTGGCCAAACGCTCGATGATTTGCCGCCAGAGCTGACGGCGACGATGCATCAGTGCATCGTTCGGACCGTATTCTGCCAGTCGCCGATTGGCGTCTCTGTCGGCGAGGCCGCCAGGCTTTGCATGGAGGCGGCGCAGCAGCTCGTCGAGAGGAAGATTCCAGGGGAGCTCAACCCCCGTTGTAGCGCAAGGTGTGCTTTCCATCTCGCCACTAAGCCCTGAGCGCTAGCACACCCAGTCGCAACCTCAAGCAAAGGTCGCGACCTTAGACTCCCTTCATTGCACTTATGCCACTCCAGCCATCTGCCGGCCATAGGAGCCGGAGTCGCGGCCAATGCCCGTGAAGAACATTTGCCCGTCTTGCGCATTCTCCGCTACGGTTGGGCAAGACGACGCAGAGTTCATGTAGGCTTGGAGAAGTCTCACTATGCAAATTCCGCTGCAAATCAGTTTTCGCAACATGGACCCCTCCCCCGCCGTCGAGGAGCGCATCCGCAAGAAGGCGGCGAAGCTCGAACGTTTCCACGACCGCATTATCGGCTGCACGGTGGTGGTGGAGGCACCGCATCGACATCACCACAAGGGCAAGCTCTACAGCGTGCGGGTCGACATCAGTGTGCCGGGCAAAGACGTCGTGGTCGATCGGGCCAAGCCGATCGACCAGACCCATGAGGATGTCTACGTCGCCATCCGTGACGCTTTCAACGCCGCGGCGCGCCGGCTTGAAGATCAAGCTCGAAAAATGCGCGGCAATGTCAAGAGCCACACAAGCCCTTAAGCTTTCCAGAAGGCTTTAGCGTCGATAAAGCGGGTGAAGGCGTCTTCGGCCTGATGCAGGAGGGTTTCGGTTTGGTCCTGCGGGGCAGCGAGATGAGGGTGAACCGAGGGCTGCCCAGTCGCATCGCCTCCTTGCCCGACGACCTGGGTCATGAGCGCTGGGCGCGTGGCGATGTCGTTGAGGCCACCCAGCGCGTCTTGTAAATCTTTGAGCGCCGCGAGCGAGTCCTTCCGGCGCTTGTCGCTCGTTTCGCCATCGAAGGTGCCGGCAAAGAACTCGGTGGCGTAGCGAAGCCGCTTGGCGCGGATGCGTAATTTGTGTCTTTGCTGTACGCTCTGACGGCGGAGGTCGGCGCCCTTCTTCTTAACTTGCTTGCGCAAGCGGGCCAGCTCCTTCCTAGCAAGTTCGGCAATCGGGAGTGTCCGTTTCTCTTCACGTTCCTCGTCCTCAGTCGACCAGGGGCCGGAATCGATCCATTCGACCAAATCGATAACGACATTGCGAAAGCGGTCGGAGCGAGCCGCGGCCGCGGCGCGTGCATAGGCGGCAGCGTGCTTCTTCTCGACATCGCGCAGGGCGGCTGCGATGGCTTCGTCCCCCGGCCTCGCCTCCTGCTGAGGTTTCAGCACATCGGTCACGAAGACATCGAGATCGCGGGCCGGCCCGAGTTCTCTCGTGATCCACTTGAGCTCAGCCTCGATCTTCTTCTGCTGTTCGTCGGCAACGACATCTTCGAAGATCGCGATCGCCGCACGCAAACGCCGCAAGCCGATGCGCATCTGGTGCAGGCCTTCGGCTTGACCTTTGGACATAGCCGGCTCGTTGACGATGACCTGCCTGAGGCAGCTATGCGCGATGGCGCGGAAGGCCTCGGCACTCGCCATGTCGGGTTTGATGTCGATGTTGGCGGCTTTCTCCACCTCATGCGTGCCGCCCTCGACGAGCTCGTAGCCTCGCTCGGCCTTGGTCTTCACCGCGAGTCTCAGCAGCAACGCTTGCGCGAAGGTCCGGGCGAGGCTGAACAGATCTCTCGTTGCGCCGCGCTTCAACTCGAGCTCGAGCTCGGAGATGGGACGCCTGCCTTCCCCGGACAGGATCTCACCCCGATCAAGGGCGACCTCGATCTCCGAGTCTCCGCTCGCAACGAGATAAGTCCTGCGCTCGACGACCGTCGCAAATAGCTGGCGCAAAGATGCGCGAACTTCCGGTGTCAAGCGCGGCGCTAGCGCTGTGCCTTCGGCGTGCTCGAGCTCAGGGCGAGAGGAGGTAATCTGCCTCTCCCATTCGAGGCGTTCCATTGGCTCGGCCTCGCTTCGCATCGACTTCACGGTCTGCACGTAACCTGTTCCGGTATCGCGGACGCGGAGGTAGACGCCAGCTTTGCGCAGTGCGAAGTCGGCGGTATCGAAATAGGTCGAGACCAGATTGCGCTGTTCGGGTGGAACGATAGTGTCCCGCAGCAAAGGGTGCGGAGCAACCCGCGCGGCGTCTGCGGGGTCGAGCTCGAATTTGAGCTCGATCTCTTTCGCATGACGCGCGGGCTCGTGGGCAGACACCGACCTCCTCCCATGGGTTCATTGTCGCCTCAAGCGCCGAAGGAACCGGAACCGCCTCTTGGCGGCGTCGCGACTTGAGGGATTGCGAAGCGAATAAAAATGCCGACCGCTCAGCCACGTGGCAGCCCGACGGTCAGCCTGCGGCGACAGAGCCATCATCTTACTGTCACAATCAAGCGTGATTTGCGCTACCGAGCCCGTGGCGATGGTGACACTGGGCACGTAGCGTATTCTGTAACCGTTGAAAAAGCTACGTGTCCGCGCGATGTTGCGGTTCGTGGCAATATCAACAACCGCACTCTCGGACATTCGGTCCAGCGGCCGACCGATCATCGTCGCGCACAAAACAAGGCGCAACACCACCACGAGCAGCCGGCACAGAGAGGTGCCCGCCGGCAGACAACCGCCTCGCGGGTGATACGCCCGAAATTCGTTCCCACGGAAATCGATTCAATTGCTGGACTGACAAAGAGCAGGCAGCCAGGCAGAAGCCCGCTTCGTTCGCGGCGAAGTTCTGTAATAATTCGCACGGGAACGTGTAGGAACTTAGGCAGTGTACCTACGTCTGGCTTCAAGGATGCCCTTGTCCTGAGCAAACCATTCGGGAAAGAGGAGCTTCTTGGCGTGGTCGCGCGGCTCCTTCAGCCGTCAACCGACATCGTCCGTTTGAGCGACCGTCGCGGATTTTGAGCGACCGCCGCGGATTTAATGACCAACGGCGACATGCTGGTGACCGGTGCCGGCGGCGCGAAAGGCATCATAATCATGGCAACCGACTACTCGAACGGCAACGACCAGATCGTGGCCAAGCCTGGGCGGATTGTGAAGGGGTTTTTTGCGAGGCCCACGCGATCGAAGGAGCAAAGAGACATCACCGCATTCGGCAGTTGGGAAGCCTGGCTCACCGCATCAGGCTTCCCTGCCGCGAAGGCTTCCATCGAGGCCGAGTAGTCTTGGCAACCAAAGTTAAGGTCTCGCATTTCAAGCAGCAGAAGTTCGAATGTAAAAACTCAAAAGATCTCGCAAGAGGGAGAACGCTCACATGACCGTGGCTGGAAGAGTGGACGCGGTTGCGCAGTCCGAGGCAGGCACGGCGCGCTGGTGGCAGCTTGTCATCGGCATCGTCTGCATGGCGATGATCGCCAATCTGCAATATGGCTGGACGCTGTTCGTCCCTCATATCAACGACAAATATCACTGGGGCAAAGCTTCCATCCAGGTGGCCTTCACCATCTTCGTGCTGCTCGAAACCTGGCTCGTGCCACTCGAAGGCTATCTCGTCGACAAATATGGGCCGCGGCTGATCACGCTGCTCGGCGGTTTACTCTGCGGGGTTTCATGGGTGATGAACTCCTTCGCGGGCTCGCTTGCTGAGCTCTACACCGCAGCGGCAATCGGCGGCATTGGCGCGGGCGCGGCGTACGGCACCTGCGTCGGCAACGCGCTCAAATGGTTTCCTGACCGGCGCGGTCTCGCCGCCGGACTGACGGCGATGGGATTTGGCGCCGGCTCTGCGCTCACCATTATCCCCATCGCCAATATGATTCAGTCGCACGGATACGAGCAGACCTTCCTCTATTTCGGATTGGGCCAAGGCATCGTGGTGGTGGTGCTGTCGCTGTTCTTGGCCGCCCCTCCCCCGGGTTACAAGGAGCGCGTGATGGCGAACATTCCGCCATCGGTGCAATCGACCCGTCATCAATATACGCCGCGGGAGATGCTGGGCACGCCGGTATTCTATTTGATGTACGTAATGTTCGTCTTGATGGCGGCTGGTGGTCTGATGGCGACTGCGCAACTCGCCGTCATTGCCAAGGATTTCGGCGTCGCCGACACCCCGGTCTCTATTCTCGGGCTGACGCTCCCGGCATTGACGTTTGCGCTGTCGATGGACCGCATCCTGAACGGCTTGACGCGTCCTTTCTTCGGTTGGGCATCGGTTCAGATCGGGCGCGAGAACACCATGTTCATTGCTTTTGTGCTCGAAGGCGCGGCGATTCTGTTTCTCAGCGATATGGCCAGAACCCGCTCCTGTTCGTTCTCCTGAGCGCGCTCGTGTTTTTCGCCTGGGGAGAGATCTATAGTCTGTTCCCGGCAACCAACGCCGATACCTATGGCGAGAAATATGCGACGACCAATGCCGGACTGCTCTATACCGCCAAGGGAACCGCGGCGCTTCTCGTGCCGCTGACCAGCGTCTTAAGCGAGGGCGGTCAATGGCACGTTGTTTTCTATCTCGCCGCAGCCATGGCGATTCTTGCCGGAGTGCTGGCTCTGATCGCGCTCAAGCCGATGCGCCAGAGCGACATCACACGATCCCAGAGGATGACCGGCGCGCGCGCGGCAGCTTGACATGCGCTGAGGAACCGATCGGCGCGGCGGGCGAAGCATGAGAATTGCGATCGTCGGTGCCGGCGCCATCGGCGGCTATCTCGGCGCGAAGCTTGCTCTTGCCGGCGAGGACATCACGCTAATTGCGCGTGGTTCGAATCTCGCAGCCCTTAAGAGGAATGGCCTCACGCTCATCGAGGAGGGCGGGACCAAGCTCCACGCAGAAAACGTGAAGGCCGTGGAGGCAATGGCGGACGCGGGCCCGCAAGACAGCGTCCTGCTCACGGTCAAGGCACATCAGGTTGCTCCGATTGCTGGCGACCTTCATTACCTCTATGACGCCGGCACCAGCGTCGTGACCATGCAGAACGGAATCCCCTGGTGGTATTTCTGGAAGCATGGCGGCACCCTCGAAGGCACACAGCTCGAGAGCGTCGATCCCCGCGGAGAGATCGCTCGCCACGTCGATCCGACGCGCGTGATCGGCAGCGTTGTGTATCCCGCCGCCGTGCTCACAAAGCCTGGCGTGGTCGAGGTGGTCGAAGGCAACCGTTTCGGCCTGGGCGAACCGTCAGGCGAGATCACCGAACGGGTCAAGGCGCTCTCTCAGAGTCTGACCAAGGCCGGCTTCAAGGCGCCCGTGACGAGCGATATCCGGGGCGAAATCTGGCTGAAGCTTTGGGGCAATTTGAGCTTCAACCCGATCAGCGCGCTCACCCATGCCACGCTCGTCGACATCTGTCAGTTTCCGCCCACGCGGAAGCTTGCCGAGGAGATGATGGAAGAAGCACAAGCCATCGCCAACAAGCTCGGTGTCACCTTCAAGCTCGGGATCGACAAGCGCATCGCCGGAGCGGAGAAGATCGGCGCCCACAAGACATCGATGCTGCAGGATGTCGAGGCTGGACGGCCCATCGAGCTCGAGGCCTTGGTTGGCTCAGTCGTCGAGCTTGCGCGCCTCACCGGGACGGAGACACCGCGGATCGATGCGGCCTATGCGTTGATGCGGCTTCTGGTGCAAACCCTTGACGAGAGCAGGGGCAGGCTTCAGATCGAGCCGCGTGCGTAAGCGAGTGAGTGAGGCGGCAAGTGATAGGATATCAGGAGAGCCCGGCGCGGACCTTGTGGGACCTGCTTGAAGCTGGCGACGGTCAACAAAACGCGCTCGAAGCCTTCGACCACGAGCCGCTCAGCTTCGAGGCTCTGAGATCGCTGATCGATGCGACCGTGGCGATCCTCAACGATCATGGCGTCGGGAATTGCGACCGCGTCGCTGTCGTGCTGAATAACGGGCCGGCCATGGCAGCCTGTTTCCTCGGGGTCGCTGCCGGGGCTGCCGCGGCGCCGCTCAACCCCGCCTATAAGAGTGAGGAATTCGAAGTCTACCTCACCGACCTTGAGCCCAAGATCCTTATCGTCGAGGAGGACCAGTCATCACCGGCCGTCGATGTCGCCGCGAAACTCGGCATCCCGGTGGTGCGGCTCAGAGCTACGCCCGAGTGGGGAGCAGGCCATTTCACGCTCCTGTTCCCTGGTGAGTTGAAGGGGCGGAAGCCAGCGAGTAGAGGATTCGGCAAGACCGATGATATCGCACTTCTCCTTCACACCTCGGGCACGACCTCTCGCCCCAAGCTCGTTCCGCTCCGGCATAGCAATCTGTGCGCCTCGGCCTTCAATATCGTAACGACGCTCAGGCTCGCCGAGCATGATCGCGGCCTCAATTTGATGCCGTTGTTTCACATTCATGGCCTGGTCGCCGGCCTCCTTGCGCCACTCAGCGCGGGCGGTCCGGTGATCTGCAGCAGAGGATTCAATGCGCTCAAGTTCCTCGGCTGGATGGCCGAAGCAAGACCGACCTGGTACTCGGCCGTACCGACCATGCATCAAGCGATCCTCGGGCGCGCAAGCAAGAGCGCGGACATCATCAAGAACAATCCGCTGCGCTTTATCAGGTCCTCATCGTCCTCCATTCCGCCACAGGTCATTCGCGACATCGAGGAAATCTTCGGATGCCCGCTGATCGAGTCTTACGGCATGACAGAGGCATCGCATCAGATGGCAAGCAATCCGTTGCCCCCAGGCGTGAGACGGCCCGGCAGTGTCGGGCTCCCTGCCGGTCCTGAGGTCGCTATCGCCGACGAGAATGGCCGGCGGCTCAAACCCGGCGAGACCGGCGAGATCGTGATCCGCGGCGAGAACGTCATGAATGGCTATGTCAACAATGAAGCGGCCAACGCAGAGGCCTTCACCAGTGAAGGATTCTTCCGCACCGGCGACCAGGGCGTGATCGATCATGACGGCTATCTCAGCATCACCGGACGGCTGAAGGAGATCATCAATCGCGGTGGCGAGAAGGTGTCGCCGCGGGAGATCGACGAGGTGCTGATGGATCATCCTTGCGTGGCGCAATGCGTGTGTTTCGCCGTGCCGCATGCCAAGCTCGGCGAGGACGTCGCGGTGGCGATCGTGCTGCGACAGGCGGCCACTGCCGACGAGCATTCGATTAAAGAATTCTGCGCGAGCCGACTTGCCAAGTTCAAGGTGCCGGAGACGATCGTCTTCCTCGAGGAGATCCCTAAGGGCGCCACCGGCAAACTTCGGCGCATTGGCCTTGCCGCGAAGCTCGGGCTTGCTTGACCTTAGTCGCAGGCTATGAGCCAGGCCACTTTGGTGCAAGTCGCAGATACGTGGTGCTGACCAATGTGGGCCGTCTTGATCGGTGCGAGAGCCGTGGCTAGCTTATCAGCGACACTTAGCCAAACGGCAGAACACTTCATTGGAAGTTGCCAGCCCACAGCCTTTCCGCCCAGGTCCGCCGCAGCCTTCGACGATCATCCGCGCTTGCTCTCAGCGAAGAACGGCGGCTTAATCGCCGTTGCGATCCACGCCGGCGATCATGTGCGGCTCGTCGACGTGGAAGGCATGCAGCGTTGCGAGTGGCTGCCGACAGCGCAGGGTTAGTCGATCCCGCCATGTTGGGCGTCCGCGGCAATAGCGAGGCGATGGGTCTCAAAAAGATTCTGAGCGGCGACAGCGAAAGTGCGCGTTCGGTTCGTTTGGGACTTGAACGCCGCGGCACCGATCTTGCCGCCGCCCGTGCCATCAGCTTGTTCGGTGGTGACTCTCGCACCGGGGATGCGGCAGAGTTCGTCGTCTCGCGAGACGGTCTTCTCATTGTGGCAGCTGCTGGCGCCGCCATGGAAGCCGGCGCGCAGGATACTGTAACGCCGATCCGCGTGCACATCTTCCGTAGCCGCCTTCGTGCGCCGAATGAAAACGCCCCTCCCCGACCCGCTCGCCGATCCTGCGCAGGACATTCGCGTCCACCGCGCAACGGCCAAGGCCTATTTCGTGCGCGCGGCGAATATATTCAGATCATCGATGTCGACGGGCGCCAGTGCACCGATTTCCAGTGCTTTGCCGCGCGCAAGCTCGACAAGGGGCTAGAGCATCCGCTCGACGTCACTGCGACGCGCTCGCTGGTGGGTCAGAACTATCCGCTTCCCGGCCTTTTTTCCAAGGTCTTCGACCAGGATACTCAGCCGCTGGTGGAAGTGGTCCGCGACGGTCGGGCGGCACGATGCCTTCAATTTCGCTTGTCACGCGCGCTATTACGCCGACCAGGGTTATCCCGGCCACGTCAACTGCACGGACAACTTTGGGCCGACTGCGAGCGCTTCCAGGAATCGCGCTCGTTATATGAGTGGTAATGGTCATATGAGTGGTAATGGTCGTGAATGAGTTACGCCGCATCCGGCTCTGGCACCGGTACGTCGAATCCATTCAGCGTCACAGAGACCAGGCAGTAGAGTCCGACTAGGTAGATGAGCTCGGCGGCGCCATGTTCGCCGAATGCCTGGACTGCTTGGCGATAGGTCAGCTCTGGCAGCACGCCGTGACCGACCAGCGCAGATGCAACGTCATAGGCGATTGCCTCATCGCGCGCCAAGTCATTAGGGCGCTGACCGGCCACGATGGTCGCGAGCTTCTCGTCGGAAAGCCCGCGACGTTCAGCCAACATGACGTGGGCGTAAATCTCATAGGCTGCGCGGAACTTTGCACCGGTGACGAGGATCGCGACCTCCCGAACAGGCTTCGGCAGCGAAGGCGAGAAGGAGAGCGCTTTGGTCAGCTCCCAAATCGGCTTTCCGAACTTCGGCTCGTGCAGCCACGGATTCCACGGCCCCATGAGGGCGCCACCCTTGGCGATGGTGCTGAAGCCCTGGAAATTCTTCTCGATGCCGGTACGCATATCTTCGTAAACCGGGCGCTGCTCGGGGCTTAGGTCGGCTGGCGCGATCAAACGCAGGCGCATGATAATCCTCCGAATGGTTGAGTGAGGCACGCCCCCTATTCATATAGCCACCGGCAAGCGTTTTTGAGGAAAGCGACAATGTCGTCCTCCCGTTCCTCTAAGAGGCCAAGGTCGCAGCAGTTCACCCAGCGTCAGCGTTGCCAAATGACAGCAGGAAGCCCGAAGCCTCGGCACTACGGGCAGTCACCAGTCTGCATGGCATCGATCACGATCTTCATGAGGCCACTAGCCGGTAGCCCTTGCAATATTTGTCTAATCTTCCGGATGACAAAATCGGCGGACGGTCGACGCGACCGAGCCCTCGACGGCCCCCACGACTGCCGTGGAAAGTTTGAGTACTGCACGAACGTCGCGTTGCCATGTCGCCATTTGGATGAGCCGGTTCACCGCGTAAAGCTGACCTTTGAGGTCCTCGATTCGGTTGTGCTGCTCCCTTTTGACTCGCAACATCAACTGTTCGAATCGATGATTCTCATCGTTGATCTCTTGCTTGATCATGTCGACTCGGTCTTGCAGGTCGCCAAGAATGCTACGCATTGAATCACCCCGCCTGACCTGAGGCGCTGCTAACGCTCAGGACGCCAACTTAACGACCGGCCCCGGCCTCATTATGTCTTGTCCTGCGGATTGCGCCTGCGGGTTCTGAGGCTGGGGTGCCAGGGGCCAAGAGCCGGCAAGCCGGCGATGCTCTTTCTCCGTTAGGAGCTTTATGGCTTCCAGTTCGGCCTTAGGCTCTTTCAGCCTGCTCTGATGCTCCAGCTTGAGCCGCTCGACGAGCTTATCGAATTGATCCTGCGCAGCGCTCATTTGTTTCTTGATCAAATTCGCGCGGTCTTGCAGGTCGACGCGGATGTCACGCATGCTTGTCCCCC
>DATFVO010000154.1:0-12003 GCA_035260265.1 Methyloceanibacter sp. | reverse complement strand
ACGGCTAGAAGCGTCGTTCCGAATGATAGCTGCGAGAGAGCGCCGGGCTGTGCGGTCGAGCAGCCTCACGCTAATGGAGCTTCCGGCGTTTTGCCCGCGCCGCCGACGGCACTGCGCGATGCAGCTGCCGCCAGGCGAGGTCCTCGTCGAACAGCTCGGCAAGCTTTTCGGTCATGACGCCGGCAAGCTCCTCTGCGTCGGTCACCGTCACGGCGCGCCGGTAGTAGCGGGTGACGTCATGGCCGATGCCAATGGCGAGAAGTTCCACCGAGGAGTGGGTCTCGATTTCTTCGATCACCTGACGAAGATGGCGCTCCAAATATGACCCGGAGTTGACCGAGAGCGTGGAATCATCGACCGGCGCGCCGTCGGAGATCATCATCAGGATGCGCCGTTGCTCTGGGCGGGTGAGCAGGCGGCCATGCGCCCAGGTCAGCGCCTCGCCGTCGATGTTCTCTTTGAGCAGGCCCTCGCGCATCATCAGCCCGAGATTGCGCCGTGCGCGCCGCCACGGCGCGTCAGCAGCCTTGTAGATGATATGGCGAAGATCGTTGAGCCGGCCGGGCAAAGGCGGCTTCAACGCATTCAGCCACTCTTCGCGGGAGTGACCGCCCTTCCAGGCGCGAGTGGTGAAGCCGAGGATCTCGACCTTCACGCCGCAGCGCTCGAGCGTGCGGGCGAGAATATCGGCGCAGCAAGCCGCAACCATGATGGGGCGTCCGCGCATCGAGCCTGAATTATCGAGCAGCAGCGTCACCACCGTGTCGCGGAACTCGGTGTCGTGCTCTTGCTTGTAGCTCAACGGATGCATGGGATCGACGATGACGCGGGCAAGCCGCGCTGCGTCGATCATGCCTTCGTCGAGGTCGAAGTCCCAGCCGCGATTCTGCTGGGCGAGGAGTCTGCGCTGGAGGCGGTTGGCGAGCCGCGCCACGGCGCCGTGCAGCGCCTGTAGCTGCTTGTCAAGGAAAGCGCGCAAACGATCGAGCTCATCAGGGTCGCACAGCTCCTCGGCGTTGACGGTTTCGTCATAGGCGCAGGTGAAGACCTTGTAGCCGAAGGCCTCGGGGCTATCGAGCACCGAGAGGTTGGGCCGCCACGGCTCGGAACGGCGGGGAAGCTCGGAGGCGTCGGCCTCGCGGTCGAACTTGTCGGTCGAGCCGTCCTCGCGGGCGTCGAGCACCTGCTCGCTCTCGGCATCGCGCTCGGAGCGGGCGTCGGACGGATCGGCACGCTGCTCGGGCTCGGCGTTCTCGTCCTCGACCTCGGCGGCGTTGGGATCGCTTTCCTTCTCGCTTCCCTGCGTGTCCTCGTCCTGCTGCTGATCGAGCTGGTCTGCGAGGTTGAGCGCGGCAAGCAGATCCCTGGTCAGCCGGCCGAAGGCTTCCTGGTCGAACAGCGTGTCCGGCATGCGCTCGAGCACCGACCGCGCCCGGCCCTCGATCCATGGGCGCCACAGATTGACGATGGCCCGGGCCTTGGCCGGCGGCATTTGCCCGGTGAGCATCTCGCGCACGAGCAGCCCAAGCGCATCTGGCAACGGCGCTTCCGAGCGCTCGGCGACCTCGGCGAAGCGGCTCCGCTCATAGCGTTGCTCGATGCGCGCGGTGAGATTGGCGGCAACGCCCCGCATGCGCTGGGCGCCGATCGCCTCCACGCGCGCCTGCTCGATCGCCTCGAACACGGCGCGCGCCTCTCCACCGGGAGGCGCCAATCTCTCGTGCAGCTTGGGATCGTGGCAGGCGACCGAGAGCGCTGCCGCGTCGGCATGGCCGCGGATCACGGCGATCTCTGCCTTGCTCGGGATGCGTGACGGCTCAGGCAAGCGCGCAGTCTTGCCGTTAAGCCCGGGCGGCTCGCTCGAGAACACCACCTCGACCGCGCTGTCTGCGGCGATCGAGCGCGTGGTCAGCGTCACGGCGCGTTTGAATGGATCGAGCGGCGCCTCTTTGCGCCTGGTGAGCGACATCGCTAGCTCAATGCAACATTAGCCGTCGACTGCGGCAGGTCCTCGCCGAAGCAGCGCTGGTAGAACTCGGCAATCAGTCCGCGCTCGAGCTCATCGCATTTGTTGAGGAACGACAGAGCAAACGCCGTGCCGATATCGCCGAAGATCTCGGCGTTTTCCGCCCAGGTGATGACCGTGCGCGGACTCATCACCGTGGAGAGGTCGCCATTCATGAAGGCATTCCGCGTGAGCTCGGCGACGCGCACCATGGCGCCGACCGTCTTGCGGCCGGCTTCCGTGTTCCACGACTTGGCCTTGGCGAGGACGATGTTCACCTCGTCGTCGTGCGGCAGATAATTCAGCGTGACGACGATCGACCAGCGGTCCATCTGGCCTTGATTGATCTGCTGCGTCCCGTGATAGAGGCCGCTCGTGTCGCCAAGCCCGATGGTGTTGGTGGTCGAGAACAGGCGGAAGGCGGGGTGCGGCCTGATGACCTTGGACTGATCGAGCAGCGTGAGCTTGCCCGAGACTTCGAGCACCCTCTGGATCACGAACATCACGTCGGGGCGGCCCGCATCGTACTCGTCGAAGCAGAGCGCGGTATTGGACTGAAGCGCGTAAGGAAGGATGCCTTCGCGGAACTCGGTCACCTGCTGCCCGTCGCGCAGCACGATCGCATCCTTGCCGACGAGATCGATACGGCTCACGTGGCTGTCGAGATTGATGCGCATGCAAGGCCAGTTGAGCCGCGCCGCAACCTGCTCGATATGCGTCGACTTGCCGGTACCGTGATAACCCTGGATCATCACCCGGCGGTTGTGCCTGAAGCCGGCGAGGATCGCGAGCGTCACCTCCCGATTGAACAAATAGTCCGGATCGACGTCCGGAACGTGCTCGTCGGGACGCGAATAAGCTGGCACTTCGAGATTGGTATCGATGCCGAAGACCTGGCGGACGGAAACCTGCATATCCGGCAGGCCGGCGCCGTTACGGGCAGTTTCAAGTATCATGGGCAGTGAAAGCCTGTTTGTCGCGTTTCAAAGGGGCTCGCAAGATGCGGGAGCCGGAAGTTTCGGGGAGGGCTGCCAGCGACCTACGCAAGCCCTGCCTGTCTCAGATAGTTATAGGCCTGAAGGACTTCGCGCAACTTATCCTCTGAGCGTCGGTCTCCTTTGTTGTGGTCTGGATGGAGCCGCTTAACCAATTCCTTGAACCTCGCCTTGATGTCGGCCTTGGTGGCGTTGTCTTCGAGGTTCAACTGGCGCAGGCATTTCCGCTCCGCGCGCCTTAGTTGCCGCACGGGCTTACCGTCCGGCGCGATCTGATGGCCGGCGCGGTCGGCGAACAGGCCGAACGGATCGTAGGTGGTGAAGCGATGCTGGAAGCCGCCGGCGCGGGCGTCGTTTCGCGCCCCCCGGCCTCGCGCCCACGAGTTCACGCTGATGAACCAGGTCGGGCGATGGCCGATCGTGTCGTCCTTCTGGTGCTTGACCACCTCCTCGTCGGGCAGCCCGGCAAAATAGTTGTAGGACTTGTTGTAAGCCCGCACATGGTCGAGGCAGTAACGGTGATATTGACCTTCCAGGCCGCGACCCTTGGGTGCCGGGTAGAGGCCCGGCTCGGTGCAGCCCTCCCACTCGCAAGTGGGACAAGATTCACGCAACAGACGGTTCTCGTCAGGCTTGACGCGCAAGCGGTCGAAGAATTTCGAGTCGAGCTTCATGGACGAAGCATTATGAGTAGCGGCGGCTGACACAACAAGAATGGCCCTTGATCCTCAGCTTAGGATATGATGATCGGTTAACAATCGAGGAAACGGCGGTAGTGCGCGTCGAAGAGCAAATCACCAAGAAGCTGCAACAAGCCTTCGCGCCGGAGTCACTCGAAGTCGTCAATGACTCCCATCGTCATGCGGGCCACGCGAGCTCGCCCGGAACCGGCGAGAGTCATTTCAGCATCAAAGTGGTATCACGCAGCTTCGCCGGCAAGACGCGGATCGAACGCCACCGCATGGTCAACGAGGTGCTGGCCGAAGAGCTCAGAGGCAAGATCCACGCACTCGCTATCACGGCGCTTGCGCCGGAGGAACGCTCGCGGCCGCTATGAGGCCTTGCTCTCGGGCACCGTCGCCCGGCCTGTTCCTTGCGGCGGGATCACGCGGATGCTGGTGAGGCGGTTCCGCTGACGCCTTAGCACCTCGAAGCGGAACCCATGAAAAGTAAAGGCTTGGCCAGCATCAGGGATGGTCTGAGCCTCGTGGAGCACAAGGCCTGCGACTGTCGTTGCCTCCTCGTCCGGCAGCTCCCAATCCATCAGCCGGTTGAGATCGCGCAAGGGTACCGAGCCTTCCACGATGATAGAGCCATCTGCCTGGGGCCGCGCGGCAATCGAGGCGATGTCCATCTCGTCGGTGATGTCGCCGACGATCTCCTCGATGATGTCTTCGAGCGTGACGAGGCCCATCACCTCCCCATATTCGTCGACCACGATAGCGAAATGGGACTTGCGCTTGAGGAACGCGTTGAGCTGGTCCTTGAGCGTTGTGGTGTCGGGCACGAACCAGGGCGGAGTGGCAAGCTTCATGATATCGAGCTTGCTCACGTCGCCCTTCGCGTCACGTAGAGCCCTGAGCAGGGTCTTGGCGTGGAGAATGCCGACGATCTCCTCGCGCTCGCCACGCCAAAGCGGCAGGCGCGTATGGGAGCTTTTCAGTGCGAGGTCGATGATCTTTTCGGTGGGAAGCTCGGCGTCGATCGCATCGATCTTGGTCCGGTGCACCATGATGTCGGAGACCGTGAGCTCGCGGAGATCGAGCACGCCGCCAAGCATGTCGCGGTCAAGCTTCACCACGCCGCCTTCCTTGTGGATGAGCTCGATTGTACCTCTAAGCTCCTCGTGCGCCGAGAGCACCTCGGCCTCGTCGCTGATCGAGGCACCGAATAGTCTGAGCGTATGGCGAACCAGGAATTGAATGGCGTTGGTGACCGGCGCGAACAACGCCACCACGAAACGGACGGCCGGCGCCACTACGAGCGCCATGCGGTCGGCATTGACAATAGCGTAGGTCTTGGGCAGTACCTCGGCAAAGAGCACCACAATCACCGTCATGACCACGGTGGCGTAGGCCACGCCCTGCTCGCCGAACAGGCTCAAGAACAGGCTCGTGGCGAGAGCCGATGCCGCGACATTGGCGAGCGTGTTGCCGAGCAGAATCGCCCCGATGAAGCGCTCGCGTACGGTGAGCAGGTAGTTCACCACGCGCGCGCGGCGGCTTCCGTCCTGCTCGAGCGCATGCATCTTGGCCGGCGAGGCCGCGGTCAACGCCGTCTCTGAGCCGGAGAAGAAGGCTGAGGCGAGGAGGAGACCCAGGATTGCGCCGAGCGTAATTCCCAAGCCTAAAGTCATCGTTTGCCGCACTCCTCAGCGAGGAACTTGGTGAGCCGCGGAGGCGGCACATCGCGCTCGACGAAGGCCGCGCCGATGCCATGCACCAGCACGAGAGCGAGCTTGCCGCCTTTGACCTTCTTGTCCTGGGCCATGAGCTGCAGTAGCTCGTCAGGCGTGGGCCTCTTGCCGGGAATGGCAGCGATCCTTGTGGGCAGCCCGACGGCGGCGAGATGGCGCTCGACGCGGCCTGCGTCGCCCTCAAGGCAAAGGCCGAGCTCGGCCGAGAAGGTGAAGGCGAGCCGCATGCCGATGGCGATCGCCTCTCCATGCAGGAGCCGGTCTGAGTAGCTGGCATGGGCCTCGAGCGCGTGACCGAAGGTATGGCCGAGATTGAGCAAAGCGCGCGTGCCGCTCGTCTCCCGCTCGTCCGCCTCGACGATCTTTGCCTTGGCGCGGGCGCTCGTCTCGACGGCATGACGCCGCTTGCCGCCTTGGCTAGAGAACACATCCGCCCAATTCTGCTCGAGCCAGGCAAAGAACGCTGCGTCGCCGAGAAGCCCGTACTTCACCACTTCTGCATAGCCGGCGCGGAACTCGCGCGGGCTCAAGGTCGAGAGCACCGAAATGTCGGCGACGACTAGGCTCGGCTGATAGAAGGTGCCGATCAGATTCTTGCCTTGTCTCGTGTCGATGCCCGTCTTGCCGCCAATCGCCGAGTCGACCTGGGCGAGCAGGCTCGTCGGCAGCTGCACGACATGCACGCCGCGCCGCAAGATGCTTGCGGTAAACCCGGCGAGATCGCCAACCACCCCGCCGCCAAGAGCGATGATGCAGTCGCCGCGCTCAACGCCTAACGCAAGCAGGCTCTCGCAAAGCGGCGCGAGCACAGAAAAGCTCTTGCTTGCCTCGCCCGGGCTCACCACTGCCTCGCCGAGGAACAGCCCATGCTGATCGAGGCTCGCCTTGAGCGGCGCAAGATAAAGGGCTGCAACGTTGCGGTCGCTCACCACCGCGCAGCGCGCGCCCGGAAGCGCAGCCGCGATGCGGCGTCCAGCCGATGCAATGATACCCTCGCCAATAACGACGGGGTAGCTTCGCCCGGGAAGCGCCACCTCGATAATCGTCTCGCTTTGGCCGGGGGCCAAGGCGGTCGCGCTGTCGCGCATCGTCACACCTTCTCGCGGCTCTGGTCCTTGGCCGGCTTCTTGGCACAGCCGAGCTTATCGGCAAGCGCATCGACGACTGTGCCCACGATCGTGTCATGCGGCACGTCGCGGCTCTCGACCGTCACGTCCGCCTCGGCGTAGACGGGGTAGCGCTCAGCCATCAGCTTCTTCATCACCGCCTCGTGGTCGTCTCCGGCAAGCAAAGGGCGGTTGTCGCGCCGGTTCACGCGCTTGAGCAAGACCTTAAGCTCGGCCCTGAGCCACACCGAGATGCCATGCGCCTTGATGTTAGCCCTGGTCTCGGCGTTCATGTACGCGCCGCCGCCGGTCGCAAGCACTTGCGGGCCGCTCTTGAGCAGCCGGGCGATCACCTTGCGCTCGCCTTGGCGGAAATAGGCCTCGCCGTGCTCGGCGAAGATCTCGCTGATGTTCGATCCGGCGGCTTCCTCGATCTCCGCGTCGGCGTCGATGAAAGGCAAATCGAGCCGGCTCGCGAGCCGCCGGCCCAAGGCAGTCTTGCCCGCCCCCATGAGCCCGATCAGCACGATGCTCCGCGAGCCAAGCGCCTCGCGAATCTCCGCCAACCGCTGCTCGCGGTCCTCTTTCCTGTGCTCGGTCAGTCCTAAACTCATTCTGGCAAA
This sequence comes from Methyloceanibacter sp., assembly GCA_035260265.1. Taxonomy (GTDB): domain Bacteria; phylum Pseudomonadota; class Alphaproteobacteria; order Rhizobiales; family Methyloligellaceae; genus Methyloceanibacter. The sequence goes on along the minus strand of DATFVO010000154.1, from coordinate 4,858 downwards.
GTGGAGAATTGCCGCCTGCTTCGGGCTTAGGCCCCCGCGACTCGCTGGCGGCGCAATTTCCCATGCTGGGGGCGCCCTGTCGAATCGTCCATGATGCTAACGAGGTTAAGGCGCTCGCGCGATTTTTGGGTCATAATAAGGCCCTGTTCCGACTACAAGACGGCTAGGAATTCGAGCGCTTCGATGCCGACACTGTTTCGTTTCTTGATGATTCTGGGGTTGATCGCCGGTGTCGTCACTGGAAGCCTCTATGTGCTCGCGGAATACTTTCAGCCTGAGCCGAAGGAAATCTCCAAGGCGCTGCGCAACGTCAAGGGACGCATGGAGGATCAGACGGCGTCCACGCCTTCGCCGAGCGCGGACGCCGGCAATACTGCTCCGGGAGCTGCTCCTGCAGGAGCGCCTAACCGCACTCAATAGAGTCTTGGGGTTCGTTTACGAAGGTGTACGGACTTGGGCCGCGCTAGAACATCATCGCGTGGAAAGGGCCCCTCGGAGCTTGCGCTCTTTCTCGACATGCTCACGGCCGAGCGCGGCGCTGCCGCTCATACCATCGAAGCCTATACGCGAGACCTCTCGGAGTTCCTCGCCTTCCTCACTGCCAAGGGCAAGACGGCACGGACGGCGACACCCGAGAACTTGCGCGCATTCCTCTCAGGTCTCGCGCGCAAAGGGCTTGCGCCTACATCGCGCGCGCGGAAGCTCTCCGCCATACGCCAGTTCTTCCGCTTTCTGCTCGCCGAGGGTTTGCGCAAGGACGATCCTTGCTCCGCGATCGATAGTCCGCGCCTGCCGCGGCCGCTTCCCAAGATCCTCTCCTTCGCGGAGGTCGAGACGTTGCTCGACACGGCGGCGCACGCCGGCGAGCGGGCAGCTGACGGCGCTGCGCGGCGCCGCGCGCTCAGACTCTATGCGCTGCTCGAGACTCTATACGCCACCGGCTTGCGCGTGTCAGAGCTGATCTCTCTGCCCCGCGGCGTGCTTACCGCCGACGATCGCGTGCTCACCATCAAGGGCAAAGGCAGCCGCGAGCGCCTCGTCCCTCTGAACGACCCTGCGAGGAAGGCGCTTGCCGCGCACCTCGCCGCGGTCGAGGAAGATGAGTCGAATGTCAGACCAAAGTCGCCTTGGCTCTTTCCGTCGTCAGGCGGGGAGCATCTGACGCGCCAGCGCTTCGGCCAGGAGCTGAAGGCGCTTGCGATCGCGGCCGGGATAGAGCCCGCGTGCGTCTCGCCGCACGTGCTCCGCCATGCCTTTGCCAGCCATCTCTTGGAGCGTGGCGCCGACCTCCGCACTGTGCAGCAGCTCCTCGGCCATGCCGATATCTCGACGACGCAAATCTATACTCATGTCATCGAGGAGCGGCTGCGGCGGCTCGTCGAGGAGCATCATCCGCTCGCTCAGGCGCATTTAACCAAGCGGAGCTAGGCTTTCCCTAGTCTTGCGTCTCTGGTTGACAGGCCACCGCGCCAAGTCCACTTACAACCAAGCCGCCGCTGCCTTATTGGCCCCCAATTGCTGGGGCAGGCGTCCCCTGAGGCAGGTTGAGGCCTGATGCGTACCTATCTCGATTTTGAAAAGCCGATTGCCGAGCTCGAAAGCAAGGTCGCCGAGTTGAAGGAGCTTGCCGCCGAGCAGCGCTCGGTGTCGATCGAGGAGGAGCTTGCCAAGCTCGAAGCAAAAGCCAGGGAGGCGTTGGAGGAGACCTACTCCGAGCTCACGCCCTGGCAGAAGACGCAAGTCGCCCGTCATCCCGACCGCCCGCACTTCTGCCACTATATCGACGGCCTGGTGCAAGACTTCACCCCTCTTTCTGGCGACCGCTCGTTTGCCGAGGATCAGGCGATCCTCGGCGGCATTGGCCGGCTCTCTGGCCGCTCGGTCATGGTGATTGGCCACGAGAAGGGCTCAGACACCGAAGGACGCATCCGGCACAATTTCGGCATGGCCAGGCCTGAGGGCTATCGCAAGGCGGTGCGGCTCATGGGGATGGCCGACCGCTTCTCATTGCCGGTGGTCAGCCTTGTCGACACCGCGGGCGCCTATCCTGGCATCGGGGCAGAGGAGCGCGGCCAGGCCCAGGCCATCGCCCGCAGCACCGACTGCTGCTTGAGCGTCGGGGTGCCGATCGTCTCGGTGATCATTGGAGAGGGGGGATCTGGCGGCGCGGTCGCCATCGCCACTGCCAACCGCGTCTATATGCTGGAGCATGCGATCTACACGGTCGCCTCGCCTGAAGCCGCCGCCTCGATCCTGTGGCGCGATTCGACGCGAGCGCAGGATGCCGCTACCAATATGAAGATCACGGCGCAGGACCTGCTTCGACTCGGAATTGTCGACGGGATCATTCCAGAACCGATTGGCGGGGCCCACAGGGATGGGGTCGAGGTGGTGCGCGCCACGGGGGATACCATCGTCAAGGCACTCGCCGAATATGACGATTTGAGCCCTGCCGAGATTCGCCAGGAGAGACGCGAAAAATTCCTGTCGATGGGTCGCCCGAGCTAGCGGTTTTTCGCAAAAAAAGCGCCATTTTTTTAGTCCAACTGAGGTTTGAGCGGGCTTATAATGCCGGCCAAAAGTCGGGGTGGCTGGAGGGAAAGCGCCACCAAAGCGCTAACTTCGCCTTAACCTCTCAAGTTCGATCTTGGTCGAGGTGCGCAAGGGGCACTGCGTATGCTTCGTTCCAGTCTGGTCACGGCAATTGTCGCCGCGAGCGCGGTCATTTTGGTCGCCGCGCTGGCTGGCTGCGGCGAGTTCGCCCCCTCTTATATGAAGCCTCTTTCCCCGCAGACGCGGGCCCTTCTTGCCCAAAAGGGCATGAAGGAGGACGCACCAATCCTCGTCCGTATCTTCAAGGCGGAGTCCGAGCTCGAAGTGTGGAAAGCCAAGGACGACGGGCGCTTCTACCTGTTCAAGACCTATCCAATCTGCAGCTATTCAGGCGGCCTTGGTCCCAAGATCAACCAGGGCGACCGGCAGGCGCCGGAAGGGTTCTATCTCGTCTCCCAGGAGCAGATGAACCCGAACAGCAAGTATCACCTCTCGTTCAACATTGGTTTCCCCAATGCCTATGACCGCGCCTATGGCCGCACCGGGCAGGACATCATGGTGCACGGCGACTGCAGCTCGGCCGGCTGCTACGCCATGACCGACGGCGTAGTCGAGGAGATCTTCATCCTCGCCTATCAAGCGCTGCAAGGCGGCCAGCAGGCCTTCCAGATCCAGGCCTATCCGTTCCGTATGACGGCGGCCAACATGACAGCCCACAAAGACTCCGAGTGGTACGACTTCTGGAAGAACCTTAAAGAGGGCTACGACTATTTTGAGGTCACCCATCTGCCGCCACGTGTCGCGGTGTGCGAGAAGCGCTATCTGATCAACGCTGCCTTCGTCGATCGCAGCGCGCACCCCGATCCGGCAGGTACTTGCCCAGCCTGGCAGAGGTTGCCCGTCTCGCGCGCGCCCGCGCTGCAAGAGGCTAAGAGCCTCTCGAAAAAGGACATGTCTGCGTTGCTTTCGAAGCCACTCGGTAGCGCGCTTGGCCTGAGCTTCGGGCCATCCAAGCCCGCCTATCAGGCCTTCACGCTCGGCCCCGCCACGCCGGCCGCCAAATAGCAGAAGCCGGAAACCAGAAACCAGAATCGAGCGATCACTCGTATATTCCTTTCTGGCTTCTGGCTTCTGGCTTTGTGGGTTCTGACAATGCGCGGCTTGATCCTTCTCATCATTCTTGCACTCGGGGGCTGGTATCTGCTCTCGCCAGACGGCCGTGCCTTCCTCGACCGCATGCGCATCAACTGGACCCGCTGGGAGAACCAGAATCGCTTTCGCTCTGGCCAGCCTTTGCCAGGCACGCCCGATCTCGCAAGACTCGATGAGAGACTTGTGGCGCAAGGCATCAAGCTCGGCGTGCCGATCTATTTGCGTATCTTCAAGCTCGACTCCGAGCTTGAACTTTGGGTCGAGAAGGATGGGCGTTTCGTGCGCTTTGCCACCTACCCGATTTGCCTCTGGTCCGGTCGGCTCGGTCCTAAGCTCAAAGAAGGCGACAAGCAGGCGCCTGAGGGCTTCTACACGGTTGCCTCCGAGCAACTCAATCCCAACAGCAGCATGTTTCGCTCGTTTAATCTCGGTTTCCCCAATGCCTTCGACCAGGCAAATGGGCGCACCGGATCGTTTCTCATGGTGCATGGCGGGTGCGCGTCGGTCGGCTGCTACGCCGTGACCGACCCCGTGATCGGTGAGCTGTGGAGTTTTGTGACGGCGGCGCTCGACAATGGCGAGCAGAGGATCCCGGTTCACGTGTTTCCGTTCCGCATGACCGAGCGCAACCTCGCGGCGCGCAAGGGCGGGAAGTGGGGCGACTTCTGGGCTGACCTCAAGAAGGGCTACGACATGTTCCAGGCGAGCCACCTGCCGCCTGTGGTCAGTGTGTGCAACGGCCGCTACGTGTTCGAGACTGGAACGCGTGCCACCATCAGTAGCGCCGTCGAGGAACGCTGTCCGCCAGAGGTTGCGGGCAATTCTTGATCCTCTGCTGCGAGAAGTGGCAGCTTGCCCCGCGCCGATATGACTACACTGACCGCGGCAAGATTGACTCTGCTAAGAACTGCCGGCTACAACTCAAGGGGGGATATGGGCAAATCTCATTCATCGCGATGGCGGTTGTCACCATGGCGCTTGACGCCGTTCCCTTCACGGGCGCGTTTGCCGGTGATGACAGTGGCGGCTACAACTCGAGCGACACCGACGCAGTGACCATTGGCTCAGACCCGAATACCGGCGGCGCGACGCAGCAAGACTACGACCAGATGCAGTCGATCCAGCAAGGCATCGAGGACCTCAAGCAGGGCCA
>DATFVO010000153.1:0-2439 GCA_035260265.1 Methyloceanibacter sp. | reverse complement strand
GCTCCTCACAGCATTGTTGCTCGCCGGTACAGCTTCTCTGCCGGCGCAAGCGCAGACCGGACCGGTGCAAGGCGTCGTGAAGGGCACTGCGACGGTCGGCACAGGGGTCGCGCAAGGTACCGCCCAGGCCGGCCAAGGTGTCGCACAAGGCACGGTCACCACAGCCAGAGGCGTCGGCCAAGCAGGCGTTGGTGTCGCCAGGGGCACCGCGACGGTCGCCAAGAAGACCGGCACAGGCGTGTGGTGCATCGTGACGCTTGGCTACGGCTGCCGCCCCTAGGCGGTCGGCGACACCCGCGACGCGTCAATGGCCGCGTGCTATGTCGTCGTGATGGCCGTCTCCTGCTCCGAGCAGCGCAATGATTGCTGCGACCAGCAGGATCGATCCCAGCATGATGGCAGGGACACCGAACGCGTAAGCCACGGCAGGCGACGAATCGAGCATCGATAGTAGCGATTGCATCAGGGCCCAACGTCGCGCGCGGGGGAGCAGTTCCCGCGGCATAGGGCAGTCCGGCGTCACGCTGTAGCGATCAGCTCTTCTTAGCGACGGCGGCTTTCAGCGCGCTTGCAGACTCGTGCGGGCTGCTAAGCACCTTGGCGGCATTGCGATAGCCAGTGGCAATGCGCCGCTCGATGCTCTCCTTCGAGAAGTCCGCAGAGCTCGACACCGGCTCTTGGGCGTTGTTGGTGATGGCGATGATATGCTCGAAAACCTTGTATTTCGCCAAATCATCGGCCTGACCTTTCAGCGCGGCGCGCCCGCCTGGCAGCGTCTCGATGATGGCGACGAGCTTGTTGATCTTCTGTGCGAGCGCGACGTCCTTGCGAGTCTTGTTGGCGAATTGCAGCTCGGTCATGCGGTCGAACACTTCGAGCATGTTCTTGGGAACTTGACCCTCCTGGGGAAAGAGATTGATGACGATCACGCGCGTCTCTGCCGCCTCGACGGCGTCGATATGGCCGAGCAGTGCGGAAAGCGGCGTGTTGTCGAACAGGCCCCCGTCCCAGTACGAGTGGTTGCCGATCTCCTTCGCCGGATAGCTTGGCGGCAGGCTGCCGCTCGCGATGAGATGATCGAGCGTGATGGGCCGAGCTGAATCGTCGTTGGAGAATTCCTCGATCCCGCCGCTCACGATATTGGTCGCCGTCACCACGAGCTTGACCTCGCGCTTGGCGATCCGATCGAAGTCGATATAGCGCTGCAAGGTTCGCCTGATCGGGCTCAAATCGTAGATGTTGGTCCAGAACGGCAGCCTGAAATAATCGAGCCGCGGCCAGTAGAAGGCGCTGTTGCCGAAATAGGCGAGGAACTTCTCTGCCGCAGGCGGCAGGAAGGCCGAATGAAGCACGGTGAGATCGTCCCAGAACGACTGGAGCTGAGGAATCGGGTCGTCCGGATGGCTCGCCACGATCGCAGCGGTGAAGGCCCCGATCGACACGCCAGAGATGGCCGACGGCCGGAAATTGCGCTCGGACTCGTAGATGCGTTTCAGTGCACCGAAGGCGTAGGCGCCGAGCGCGCCGCCACCCTGTAGCGCGATCGCAGTCTTGGTGTAGGTATTGGCCATTAGCCCCTCCGGGCCTCTGTTATAGGCCGGAAATGAGCCAATCTGCACCGTGGAGTTGCGGTTGAGGTGAATCGCGGCGACCTTCCCGCCTTGATTTGCGGCTAGAGCTTTGCCACCTCCCCCGAGGACGGCCTGGTAAGGAGGGCCCCGGATCCCATGGTCACTGAATTCACGCCAATCGCCTCGATGCTCGGCGGCATCCTGGTCGGCATCTCCGCCGTAATGCTGATGGCGTTCAACGGGCGGATCGCAGGTATCAGCGGCATCGTTGGCCGGCTGCTTCCGCCTTATGCCGGCGGCGATGTGGGCGGGGCCGCATCGTTCATTCTGGGCCTGCTCGCTGCGCCCCTCGTCTATGCAGCGGCTACCGGCGCGCCGTTCGCGCAGAACGTGTCGGGCAATGCGGCGCTGATGGCCGGCGCCGGCGTCCTGGTCGGCTTCGGCGCAGGCCTCGGAGGCGGCTGCACCAGCGGGCATGGCGTATGCGGCATTGCCCGGCTCTCGCCCCGCTCTCTCGTCGCCACGGCGATCTTCATGGCGACCGGCTTCGCCACCGTGTTCGTCATGCGCCATGTGGTCGGGGGCTGACCATGCGCGCAGCGGTCAATTTCATCGCCGGTCTCATTTTCGGCCTCGGCCTCCTGATCTCGGGCATGGCCAATCCGGCGAAGGTTCAGAACTTCCTCGACCTTGCCGGCACGTTCGACCCGAGCTTGATCTTGGTGATGTTCGGCGCCGTGGTCGTGACCCTTATCGGCTACCGCTTCGTGTTGCGGCGGCCGAGACCCCTGCTCGCTGAGCGTTTCCTCGTTCCGACCTTGAAGGACTTCGACGGCAGGCTTGTCATCGGCGCCGGCTTGTTCGGCAT
>DATFVO010000152.1:0-2300 GCA_035260265.1 Methyloceanibacter sp. | reverse complement strand
GAGCAGCGCTCAGGAGTCCCGCCGGAGCAGATGGACAAGATTGCCAAAGCCTACGATTACACACGCCAGTCGGTGCTCGACAGCATCAAGAACAACAACGACTATTGCAACAAGGAACGCACCGCGGCGATCAGGAGCGATCTCAACCGCTACCTTGCCGGCGACTTCTCAGCGACGGCGCGCATGGCGCGATAGTCACTGTTTGGGCGAGGGGCGTCGCTCCGACGCCTGCGGCGCGTCCGCCGACTTCCCCGCGTTGAGCGCCGAAGGCTTGGGAGCATCGGCCTGCTTCTTGATGGTGTCGGCAAGCTGCGTCAGACGGGTGGCATCAATCTCACTAGCGAGGAGATAGGTGATGCCCTCACCAGACCATTCGACGCCGCCGATCGCACCATATGATTTGAATTCGGGTTCGGCAGCGCCCTCCCCTTTCTTCGCGTAGAGCGCAAGCGGCGCGCCGCTCGAGCCGAGATAGAGGAGTTGCGCAATGGGCTCGCCCCCGGCGCGCAACAGCTGCCCGCGGATGAAGCGGAATCCTTCAGACTTGAGGTCAGGCAATTTGAGACCGGAAGCGACCGCCTGCCCAAGCTGGAAGCCGATGAGATCCAGGTTGGCCTGACCCTCCGGACTAACGCTGAGACTCTCGCGGCTGAGCAGCGCTTGCGCGCGCGCCACGTCGTCCTGCCAGGTAGAGGGCAGGCTGCCGGTCCACTCGACCTCGGTAGCGTCAGAACGGTTGCCGACGAAGTTTGGCAAGACGAGAGGCCACCCGTAACCCGCAATGGCGAGCGCGAGCGCCGCGACGAGGCCGGCGCCAGCGAGCCCGATCTTCGCGGCAGACGCCCAGGTAACGAAGAAGCCGGGCCGTTGCGGCTCAGGCGGCGCGACGATTGCCTCTTCTCCGGCGAGGATTGCCTCGAAGGCGGCTTCGAGACGGCTATGCGCATTCTTGAGTGCATAGACCCTCCGGGCAATCACGTCGTCCTGCTCGAGCACCCTCTCGACGGCGCGGGATTGCTTGCGCTCGAGTTGGCCGTCGACATAGGCCATCAGCAGTTCGTCGCTGAGCTCGGTCATGACAGTGTCGGCTCTTCCGAATAAAGCGCCTCGAACGCGTCCGGACTCTCGTGCTCGTCCTGGCCAAACTGGTCGGCGAAGGCCGCGGTGATGCGGACGAGGCGCACGGCGATCGTCTCGGCCGGCACATCGACCACACGACCGGCGTCCGTATGGTCGAGCCTTTCGCCGTAGACGAGCAGCAAAGTGAGCCGCTGCTGCGGCGGCAGATTGCGGATGAAGCTTGCAGTCGTCGTGTCGATCTCATCGCCCTCTTCACCGAACAGTCGGGCGAAGCTTTCATCCTCGATGTTGACCTGGCCCATCGGATTGACATGTTCGCGAAGCTCACCCAACCAGTGACGGTAGATCTCGCCGAAGGCCCACACATCGAGTGCGACGCCGCGCTGATAGCGGTACTCCTCGGCAAGCATGCGATGAAGAGCGCGGCGAAGCAGGGCCGTGCCCTCTTCCCGGGCGCCGACAAGCAAATCGGCGAAACGCATCAGCCTCGGCAGCATGATGACGAGGCCGGGTCGAATCGAGTGTTGGAATTCCTCTGCCTGCACCAATCCATTCCCCCGCCGTTGGGTGAGTGCTGGCTCGCGCGAGTCGCTACGCGAATCAAGAGGATAGCATATTTGGCGGCACTCGCGGATGGCAGGTTCGGGATAGCCGCAAAAAGCGCTTGCTTTGATCTTTAAGCTGCCCAATCTTTGCGCGAGCACGGGGGCTATAATCAATGTCAGTCGTGCCGCAGAGACCGAACAAGACGCAGCAGCCGAAGCCCGCCGCGCCCTCGCCGAAGAGCGCGCCGTCGCTTTCCGATGCGTTGGCCAAGGTCAGCGCCCTTAGAGACGACGCGTTGAAGAGCCGCGCTGCCGAGCGCATCGCGAAAATCGCCGACAAGACCGCGCAGCAGACGAAACACGCGACCGAGACCGGGGTCGCCGCGAGCAAGGTTGGGCTCGCGCGGGCGGCGGAGATCGGGCGCGAGACCGTCCTGTCTGAGCTCGAGCGGACCGGCGCAAAGCTGAAGGAGCGCACAAAGCCGGAGCGGCTTAAGCAGGACTACAAGAATTATCTGTTCTGGCTACACGATCGCGTGCTCGATCCATCGACCGAGGCCCTGTTCTTCAAACCGACCAAGACTCCTGTCTCGCTCGACGGGCTGACCATCCGCGGACCCAATCGGGAGCATGGCCATGACTACCGCGCGAGTCCCTGTGCCGTGGTCAAAAGGA
>DATFVO010000151.1:0-14744 GCA_035260265.1 Methyloceanibacter sp. | reverse complement strand
TTTCGCTTCGGTAGGCCCTCATACCCGCATCGGCATGAGCACATAGAGCGCCGACGCATCCTTGCCGTCGCGCACCATGGTGGGCGAGCCCGGGTCGGCAAGCTGGAACTCTGCGGTGCCGCTTTCGAGCTGGCCCGAGATGTCGAGGAGATAGCGGGCATTGAAGCCGATCTCGAGCGGATCGAAGCCGTACTCGACAGGCAACTCCTCGGTGGCGCTGCCGCTATCGGGGTTGTTGACCGAGAGCGTGAGCTTGCCGTCGGTGATGGTGAGCTTCACCGCGCGTCCCTTGTCGCTCGACAGCGTGGAGACGCGATCCACGGCCTGGGCGAAGGCGGTGTTGTCCACCTCCATCTTCTTGTCGTTCGACTGCGGGATGACCCGCTCGTAGTCGGGGAAGGTGCCGTCGATCAGCTTGGAGGTCAGCACCACGCGTGCGGTCGAGACCCGGATCTTCGAGGGCGACAGCTCGATCCGTACCTCGCTGTCAGCGTCCTCGACGAGCTTGGCAAGCTCGAGCACGGTCTTGCGCGGCACGATTACGCCAGGCATGCCCTTGGCACCTGATGGAAGCGGCAGCTCGAACTGAGCTAGACGATGCCCGTCGGTCGCGACCGCGCGGAGCGTGGGCTTGCCGCCGCTTTCCGTCGCGTGGAGATAGATGCCGTTGAGGTAGTAGCGGGTCTCCTCGGTCGAGATGGCAAAACGCGTCTTCTCGATGAGCCGCTTCAAGTCCCCAGCCGAAAGCTGGAAGCTGTGGCCGAGGTCATCGACGCTGAGTGCCGGAAAATCGTCCGCGGGCAGCGTCTGCAATGAGAACTGGGCAGGGCCAGCGGTGATGGTAAGCCGCCCCTGCTCGCCATCGCGGAGAAGCTCGATCTCCGAGCCCTCGGGCAGCTTGCGCACGATGTCGTAGAACATATGCGCCGGAACGGTGGTGGCGCCATCGCCCTTGGCCCGGGCGGCCACCGTCTCGACCAGCTCCATGTCGAGGTCGGTCGCAGTAAGCTTAAGCTCGTTGTTGCTCGCCGAGAGGAGGACGTTGGAGAGGATCGGGATGGTGTTCCGCCGCTCGACCACGCTCGCCACATGGCCAAGCGCCTTGGAAAGGGCTGGTTTTTCTATGGTAAGCCGCATGGCCGACCGCTATCCCGAATTTGCGCTTCTCCGCGGTGCGTGAGGCTCGGCCGAAGCGCTTTTTGGCTCCGGTCCGGCCCTGGCAAGGCGTGATAAGGCGCGAGAACTCCCGGTCGAACTTGACGCGATAGAGCGGATTTTGCAAGAGCGGGCGGGGAGACGCCTTGGCCCGAGCCAAACCCCCCGCCCCGCCTTCCCCCTAATCGCGCAGCAAGCGCTTCAGCAGCTCGATCTCCTCACGGAGCTGGTTATCGTCGTTCATCAACTGCTCGATCTTGCGGATCGCGTGCAGCACCGTGGTGTGGTCCCGATTGCCGAATCTTCGCCCAATCTCGGGCAGGGAACGCGAGGTGAGCAGCTTCGCGAGATACATGCCGATCTGGCGTGGGCGCACGATCGAACGGTTGCGCCGTCCCGACAGGAGGTCGCCCCGGTTCACACCGTAATGCTTAGAGACCGTGCGCAGGATGTCATCGATGCGTACGCGCCTTGGTTCTGCCCCGCGCATGAGATCGCGCACGATCTGCTCGGCGGTCTCGATGGTGACCGGCTCATCGGTGAGCTGATAGCTCGCGCGCAAGCGATGCACCGCGCCTTCGAGCTCTCGCCCGCTCTCGGTAAGCCGCTCAGAGAGGAAGGCGAGCACGGTGTCCGAAATATTCAGCCCCTTGGTCTCGGAACAGGCTTCCTGCGCGCGCTTCTTCAGGATCGCATGACGGAGGTCGTAGTCCATGGCGCCGATCTCGGCGACCAGGCCGCCGCCGAGCCGCGAGCGCATGCGCATGTCGAGCTTGTCGAGCTGGGTTGGGGCTCTGTCGGCGGCCACCACTACCTGCCGTCCTCCGTCGATCAGCGAATTCAGCGTGTGGCAAAACTCCTGCTGGATGGTCGGGCCTTGCAGGAATTCCATGTCATCGATCAGGAGAATGTCGATCTTACGGAGCTTCTCCTTGAAGGCGAGCGCGTCGCGGGCGCGCAAAGCCTGGACGAAGCCAGACATGAAGCGCTCGGCGGTCAGATAGAGCACCTGGGCCTCCGGCTTGCGCTGCTTCACATCCCACGAGATGGCATGCAGGAGGTGGGTTTTGCCGAGCCCAACATTGCCGTGCACGAACAAGGGATTGAACAAAGGCTGTGGCGTCGAGAACGCGCCCGCCACCTCTTGCGCCGCGGCGTAAGCGAGGCGGTTACAGGCGCCGACCACGAAGCTCGTGAAGGAGAGCCGCGGGTCGAGCGGCGAGCCTTCGAACCCCCCGTAGCCCGTGCGCAACGGCAGCGGAAGGGGAGGAGCCTCGGCGACGACAGGCGCAAGCGGCAATCGCTGACGCAGTGGCTCCTTCGGCACGTCGTTACTGAAATGCGGTTGCCTGACTTTGAATTCGACCCGCTCGACAGTCGGCCACTCAGCGCGCGACAGCCTCAGCACGAAGTCGTAGTAATGCGAGCGGAGCCAGTTCCTGAGGAAGCGAGTGGCCACGGTGAGATGCACGACCTCGTCGTCCACCGCCTCGACCTCGACCCCCCTAAACCAACTGGCGAAGACGTCTTCTCCCAGCTCAGCGCGTAGCCGGCTCTTGACCCTCGCCCAAGCATCGCTTGGTGCGCACTGCTCTTGCTGTGCCACGGTTCTTGCTCTTTCCCATTCTTTTTGTTCGCGCCGCTACGCACCGCACGCATGACACAAGAGCAGTCAACAGGATCGACGCGGACAGGCATGACTCGTTCCCACGGCTTGGTCCTTTCCCTAGCTCTGCTGCCAGGGCAGGCCGGCCGCCTTCCAACCACCAACGGAGCCGCGATGCCTCTCGTCATCAAGCGGTCCTTCGAAACCGCCGCCGACATTATGGCAGGCGCGATACCCCGCCGCCGCCATCGCCTTGGCCGCAGCCAGGCTCCGGCTTCCCGAACGGCAAATGAAGTAGAGGTCGTCGTCAGGCCCGACGCCAAGCGCCTTCAGTTCTCCAGCGAGGCGCTCAGCAAAGCGCGGGTCCACGGCCTGGTCGGGAAAGGTCTGCCACTCGACGAGCACAGGCCGTTTGGAGACCGACGCGAGATCCGGGATGCCCACATAGGTCCACTCAGCACGAGTGCGCACATCGACCAGCTGCGAGCGAGGAGCTGATGCGAGGGTCTTCCAGGCCGCCTCGACATCAACATCATCGACCGCCTTTTGGCCGGTCTGTGCGCTCAAAGGAGACCTCCTCCCTTCAAGACAACAGTACGACGTAAGTACAAATCTGGGGCTGACCACAATATGTGGTGGCTACGCTCCGAATTCCACCATGAGTACCCACAAGTTACGCATAAGCGGTCCACAAGATTCCCACCTTCCTTGCAACGAAGACACAGAAAACCTTTCCCGGTAACGACCAGGTTCAAGGGACTCGATTGTGAAGGAGGGGAAAGCCCCGTTCGGATAATTGGACTATACACACGGGGCCCACGCTGATCAAGCTTGGGAACTATGACAGTTTCCCCAGAATACCCAGCAAACGGAACAATCGGGCGCGTTCCGCAAGCTCCTGTCCGGTAAGCCTGATTCGTTCGCGAAGCCCCACTCTTCAGCATGCCGACGGGTGTTTTGCCGTCATGAGTCCTACACGAATTTTTTTTGTGACAGTTACGCCTAATGGGCGAGTCATGCGAGACGTGCATTCCGCCCAAGGTCAAGCGGTTGAAATGTTCGTCGAATTGACATGATCGGCCGCGCGTGTTTCCGCACGGGCTTTGTTGCTTGAGCGCAACAGATTCGCTTTTTTTGTTGTTAGGGGGTGCCCATGGCGCCAACGCGCTTCGCAAGGCGCGAGACTTTGCGCGATGCGGATTTGCGATGGACCATGCCTTTCTGCGCAGTACGAACGATGACCGGCTCGGCTTCCTTCAACGCCGCGCGAGCGGCCTCCTGGTTTCCGGAAGCGATCGCCTCCTCCACTTTGCGCACCGAGCTTCGCAGGCGGCTCCGCCGCGTTTTGTTGGCGGCGGTGCGGCGGACGGTTTGGCGAGCGGCTTTCTTTGCCGATTTCGTGTTGGCCATGACGTGATCCTTGGACAGCGCCTTTACGCTCGCGGAGCGAGCAGCATAGCGCGGAAAATTGAGTGGTGCTCTATAGCGAGCGCCCCTTGGGGCGTCAACCGCGCCAATGAGTGTGACTTGCGCGGCTGCAATTGACAAGCAGGGAATGTCGGTGGCTCTTGTGGCCGGGCCGCCCAACCCGAGGGTGAAGAACCGATCCGATGCGTATTCTAGTTACCGGCACCGCCGGCTTTATTGGCTATCACACGGCGGCCCGCCTGCTTGATCGCGGGCACGACGTGATCGGCCTCGACAACCTCAACCCTTATTATGATGTATCTCTGAAAGAGGCCCGGCTTGCCCGGCTCAAGGAGCGGGAGCGATTCCGGTTTATAAAGGCGGACCTCGCCGACCGCACCATAATCGAGGCGGCCTTCGCCGAAGAGAAGCCGGAGAGGGGCATCCACCTCGCTGCACAAGCGGGCGTCCGCTACTCGCTAGACCATCCGCACGCTTATGTCGGCTCGAACGTTGCGGGCTTCTTGCACGTGCTCGAAGGCTGCCGGCATCACGGCGTCGAGCACCTCGTCTACGCCTCATCGAGCTCAGTCTACGGAGCAAATCGAAAGCTGCCTTTCGATGTGAAGGACACTGTGGACCATCCCGTTAGCCTTTATGGCGCCACCAAGAAGGCGAATGAGCTGATGGCCCATTCCTATGCGCATCTGTTCGCGCTGCCGGTAAGCGGGCTCAGATTCTTCACGGTGTACGGTCCGTGGGGGCGGCCTGACATGTCGCTCTTCGTCTTCACCCGCAAGATCCTCGCAGGCGAGCCCATCCAGGTCTTCAATTTCGGCCACCACGCTCGCGATTTCACCTATATCGACGACGCGGTTGAGGGCGTGTTGCGCGTTCTCGATGTGGTCGCGACGCCCGATCCCAATTGGCGCTCCGAGGCGCCCGATCCCGCGACGTCTTCGGCGCCATACCGGCTCTACAATATCGGCAATCACTCACCCGTAGGGCTACTCGACTATATCGTGGCGATCGAAAAGGCTGTGGGCCGCAAGGCCAAGCTCGAGCTTCAGCCGCAGCAGCCTGGCGACGTTGAGGAAACTTATGCTGCGGTCGAGGCGCTCCAAGAGGCGACCGGCTTTTCGCCTTCCACCCCGCTTGAGGAAGGCATCGCGCGCTTTGTCGCCTGGTACCGCGACTATTACCGGGTCTGAAATCCGGGTCCCTAAGCCTAGCGGTTGGAGAAATGGGGCTTGCGCTTCTCGATGAAGGCAAGCATGCCCTCCTTCTGGTCCTCGGTCGCGAACAGCGAATAGAACTGGCCGCGCTCGAAACGGGTGCCCTCGGCCAATGTTGTCGCAAACCCGCGGTTGATCGCCTCCTTGATCATCATCACCGCATGCTGCGACAGGTTGGCGATATTGTCGGCGACCTTCATCGCCTCATCCATCAGCTCGGCCGCCGGCACCACGCGGCTCACGAGTCCTGAGCGCTCGGCCTCCTCGGCGTGCATGTGGCGGCCGGTAAGACAAAGCTCCATCGCCTTGGCCTTGCCGACTGCGCGGGTGAGCCGCTGCGTGCCGCCATTACCCGGCATAATGCCGAGATTGATCTCGGGCTGGCCGAACACGGCGGTGTCGGCGGCAAGAATAATGTCGCAAGCCATTGCGAGTTCGCAGCCGCCGCCAAGCGCATAGCCGGCCACCGCCGCGATGATCGGCTTGCGGCAGCTCGAGATGCGGTCGAAGGGCGCAAGAAAATCGCTGCCATAGGCCTCGACGAAGGTCTTCTTGTGCATCTCCTTGATGTCGACGCCAGCGGCAAATGCCTTCTCGTTGCCGGTGATGACGATGCAGCCGATGGAAGGGTCTGCCTCGAAGGCGTCGAGCGCGCGGTTGACCTCGCTGATGAGTTGGGTGTTGAGCGCGTTCAGCGAATGCGGACGATTGAGCGTGATGACGCCGACCTTGCCTTTGGTCGAGACGATGATCGTCTGGAAGGCGCCGTCTGCCTTATTCTTTTCCTCTGGTTCCCTGAGGGTGAAGACGTTCAAGAACATGTGGCTTTGGTCCCCTAGCGTTGACATGCTGGACAATAAAAGGTGGAGCGTCCTCCCTGGACGATGCGCCGCACCGCGCCGCTGCGGCCTTTTGCCAGGCATTTCTTTCCTTCGCGGCCATAGACTTTGAATCTGTGCTGGAAGTCGCCGAGCGATCCGTCGGCGCGCTTGTAATCGCGGAGCGATGAGCCGCCGGCCTTGATCGCCTCTTCGAGCACCGCCTTGACCGCGGCGACGAGCGCCGCTGTCTTCGGCGTCGGCTTGCCCGATCTTGTTGCGAGGGAGCCAGCAAGGCGGAGAGGCGAGACGCGGGCTTTGAATAGAGCCTCGCAGGCGTAGATATTGCCGAGTCCCGCAATCAGCCTTTGATCGACAAGGGCGGCCTTGATCGAGGTCGCCTTGCCTTTGAGCTTCTGCGCGAGCCATTTCGCCGTGAAGCTTTTGCTCAGCGGCTCGATGCCGAGTCCTTTGAACAGAGCGTGGCTCTCTAGTTTTTCGGCAGGAACAAGATCCATCAGGCCGAAGCGGCGTGTGTCGCTGTAGCGGACCGCAGTGCCGTCGCCGAGATGGAACACGATATGCTCATGCTTCGGAGCGTCGGCGATCGGGTGCGCGAAGCGCCCCGGCGCGCTCGCCTCGCCGTTGGCGCGGTCGATCGAGAAGCGGCCGGTCATGCCGAGATGCATCACCAGCACCTCGCCGTCGTCCAACCGTGCGAGCAGATATTTGGCGCGGCGGTCGAGCGCCTCGACCTTTCGCCCTGACAGCCTCTCGGCGAAATGCTTCGGCAGCGGAAAGCGCAAATCTGGACGGCGCTGCTCGACCCGCGCAAATGCGTTACCGACGAGAATCGGCTCAAGCCCCCGGCGCACCGTCTCCACCTCAGGAAGCTCCGGCATCTAACCTTCTATACTGCAATGCGGAATAGACTCCGTTGCGGCGCAACAATAGCCTGATCTTGGGGCTTGCGCTATTGTCCGCGCGCTATGCCCGAGGACCTTGACTCATCGCCGACCGCCAAGCCCGAGACGAGCTTCGGCTACGCCCGGGTGGCCGAGGACGCAAGACAGGGTCTTGTAAACGAGGTTTTCGCCAAGGTCGCACGCCGTTACGACCTGATGAACGACCTCATGTCCGGCGGCCTGCACCGGTTGTGGAAAAGCGAGCTTCTGACCTGGCTTGGACCGCCGAAAAGCGCCGTTCCTTACGCCCTTCTCGACGTCGCCGGAGGGACCGGAGATGTCGCGTTTCGCTTCCTGGAAGCTGCGGGCAAGGGCGCCACGGCCGTGATCTGCGACATCAGCGCCGAGATGATCGAGGTGGGGCGCACACGGGTCCCGGAGGGAGAGGACCGTGCACGCTTCGTCCGCGCCAATGCCGAGGCTCTGCCCTTCGCGTGCGCGAGCTTCGATGCTTATACGATCGCCTTCGGCATTCGCAACGTCACGCATGTCGAGCCGGCGCTTGCCGAGGCCTTCCGCGTGCTTAAGCCCGGCGGAAGATTCCTCTGTCTCGAATTTTCGAGCGTCGAGGTGCCGATGCTCGATAAGCTCTACGACGCCTATTCCTTCAACGCGATCCCCGCGCTCGGCGCGCTTGTCGCTGGCGACAGCGCCTCTTATCGCTATCTGGTCGAGAGCATCCGCCGCTTCCCCGATCAGAAAACGTTCATGGGCCTGATCGAGAATGCAGGCTTCGAGCGAGTGCGCTACCGCAATCTCACCGGCGGGATCGCGGCAATTCACTCCGCCTGGCGACTGTGATGAGGCTGTAAATTGAGCGCGGTTGGAAACATGGCGCGGCTGACCAAGGCAGGCGCCGTCATCGCCTGGTCGGGCGCGCGCGTTCTGCCGGACGATGCGCAGTTGCCCGGACCGCTTGCGCTGTTTGCCCGCGCCACCGCGCCGCTACGCAAGAACGGCGCCGCAGAGGCGGCGAACAACGAGGCCAAGCTCTCGGAGGCGCTGACCTCGCTCGGCCCTTCCTACATCAAGCTTGGGCAGTTCCTCGCCACGCGCGACGACATTATCGGGCGCGATCTTGCCCGCGACCTTTCGACCTTGCAGGACCGCCTGCCGCCTTTTTCGCAGACCGAGGCGAAGCTCGCGGTCGAGGAAGCGTTCGGCGCGCCGACCGACAAGCTGTTCGCCGAGTTCGGGCCGCCCATCGCCGCGGCCTCGATCGCACAAGTTCACAAGGCCAGGGTGCGGGAGGCCGATGGCACGCTCAAGCCTGTGGCAGTTAAGGTGCTGCGCCCAGGGATCGAACAGCGCTTCAAGCGCGATCTCGACAGCTATTTCTTCGCCGCGCGCATGGTTGAGCGCCTGCATCCCCCCTCGCGCCGGCTGAGACCTATCGCGGTGGTCGATACACTCGCGAAATCCGTCGCCATCGAGATGGACCTCCGGATGGAGGCCGCCGCCATTTCCGAGATGGCGCAGAATTCTAAGAACGATGAGGGATTCCGCGTGCCGCAAGTTGATTGGACGCGGAGCGCGCGCCGCGTGCTCACGCTCGAATGGATCGACGGCATTCCGATCTCGGATCACGCTGCCCTCCGCGCCGCAGGCTACGACCTTAAGGCGCTCGGTGCGCGGCTGATGCAGACCTTCTTGCGCCACGCCATGCGCGACGGCTTCTTCCATGCCGACATGCATCCCGGGAATTTGTTCATCGACGACGAGGGCCGCATCGTCGCCGTCGATTTCGGGATCATGGGACGGCTCGGCTTCAAAGAGCGGCGCTTCCTCGCCGAGATTCTCTACGGATTCCTGACGCGGAACTACACGCGCGTGGCAGAGGTGCATTTCGAGGCGGGCTACGTGCCGCGCAAGCACTCGGTCGCGCAGTTCGCCCAAGCCTTGCGCGCGATTGGCGAGCCGATCCTGGACCGGCCGGCGAACGAGATCTCGATGGCGCTGCTGCTCGGCCAGCTGTTCCAATATACTGAAGTGTTCGACATGCAGACGCGGCCCGAGCTCCTGCTCCTGCAAAAGACCATGGTCGTTGTCGAGGGTGTAGGCCGGAGCCTGGATCCCGCGCTCAACATCTGGGTGGTATCTGAGCCTGTGGTGAAGGAGTGGATGGAGCAGCAACTTGGGGCAGGCGCGCGCATTGAGGCGGCGGCTGAGGGGGCTGCGACGGTGACCCGTTTCGTCGGCGAGATCCCCAAATTTCTCGGCCAGGCGGAGCGCACTGCAGATGCGCTGGTAGCAATGATCGAGGAGGGGTTGCGGCTCGACGATCATACCGTGGAGCGCCTGGCTGAGGCCCAGGCCGAGCGAAACCGCATGAGCCGCATCGGCATCTGGATCTGCGCCGCCGCCCTCGTCCTGATCGCCCTGGCTCTGCTGTTTTGAGTGTTGACCGTTAACCCTATTTCTTGTCATTGCCCGGCTTGACCGGGCAATCCAGGTAACCCCGGCAGGAGGCTGTTGCTAAAGTCGACGTTTACTGGATGCCCGCTTTGGCGGGCATGACTGCGGAGTGAGTGAGCGTGCAAGGAAAGCGCATCCTCCTGATCGTCGGCGGCGGGATCGCCGCCTATAAAAGCGTCGAGCTTGTGCGCCGCTTGAAGGAGCGGGGCGCGTCGTTGCGCGCGATCCTGACGAAGGGCGGAACGGAGTTCGTGACGCCGCTCTCGTTGTCGGTGCTCACCGAGGAAAAGGCCTTTATCGATCTGTTCGACCTCAAGGACGAGGCAGAGATCGGGCATATCCGTCTGTCGCGCGAGGCAGACTTGGTCGTGGTGGCGCCAGCCACCGCCGATCTGCTGGCCAAGATGGCGCACGGGCTTGCCGACGACCTCGCTACCGCCGTTTTGCTCGCCACCGACAAGCAAGTGCTGGCGGCCCCTGCCATGAATGTGCGTATGTGGGAGCATCCCGCGACGCGTCGCAACATGGCGACGCTCCGCGCCGACGGCATCGCCTTTGTTGGCCCCGAGGAGGGCGAGATGGCTTGCGGCGAATATGGGCTTGGCCGCATGGCGGAGCCTGAAGCGATCCTCGCAGCGATCGAGCGGTTTTTTGGCGAGAAGCCCGCAGCTACGCCGCCACGCGCGCGCGGCACGCCGCTACATGGGCGCAAGGTACTCATCACCTCAGGCCCGACGCAGGAGCCAATCGACCCTGTGCGCTACATCGCCAACCGCTCGTCTGGCAAACAGGGCCATGCGCTGGCCCGGGCCGCTGTTACGCTCGGCGCCGAGGTGACGCTGGTAAGCGGGCCCGTGACGCTTCCCGATCCGGAGGGTGTGAAGGTGGTGAGGGTGGATACCGCGCATGAGATGCTTGCCGCCACTCTTGCAGCGCTTCCTGCCGACATCGCGATCTGCGCTGCTGCGGTCGCCGACTGGCGCGCTGCCGACGAGTCCCCGCAGAAATTGAAGAAGCAACCCGACGGAAGCGGGCCTTCGTTGAAGCTCGCAGCCAATCCCGACATTCTCGCCACCATCGCGCAATCGGGCGCACAACGCCCGCGGCTCGTCGTCGGCTTTGCCGCCGAGACCGAGAATCTGATCGAGAATGCGAAAGGAAAACGCGTGCGCAAAGGCGCCGACTGGATCGTCGCCAACGGTGTCTGGCCAGGCACCGGCGCTATGGGCGGCGACCGCACGCAAGTTCATCTCATCACGGCGGCGGGCGTCGAGGACTGGCCGCCGATGAGCAAGGACGAGATGGCCGCGCGGCTGCTTGCTCGCGCTGCCGAGGCACTCTCCAGCCTTCGCTCGGCTGCTGAATGAGCGAGGCGCGGCCGCGCAGCGTCACGGTCCGCGTCCTGCGCTTGCCTCACGGCCAGGGCCTCGCTCTCCCCTCTTATCAGTCCAAGCACGCAGCGGGACTCGACGTGGTCGCTGCTGTGATCGAGCCGGTCGAGCTTGCTCCGGAAGGACGCATGCTCGTGCCGACGGGCTTCGCACTCGAGTTGCCCGAAGGGTATGAGGCGCAAGTCCGGCCTCGTTCAGGGCTTGCTCTGAAGCATGGTGTGACGCTGCTGAACACGCCCGGCACCATCGACGCTGACTATCGCGGCGAGGTCATGGTGCTTCTGATCAATCACGGTAGCGAGAAGTTCACCATCCGCCGCGGCGATCGCATCGCCCAGCTCGTGATCGCGCCGGTGAACCATGTCGAGATCGTTGCCGTCGAGACCCTTGGCGCCACCGAGCGCGGCCCCGGCGGCTTCGGGTCTACCGGCCAATGACGAGATTAAGGATAGGGCATACATTCACGTCATGCTTACGCCTGAGGAGGTTCAGCGCTATAAGCGCCAGCTCGTGCTGAAGGAGGTCGGCGGCGCTGGCCAGCAGAGGCTGAAAGCCGCGCGCGTGCTCGTGGTCGGCGCCGGTGGCATCGGCTCTCCGCTGATCCTCTATCTTGCTGCAGCGGGTATCGGCACGATCGGCATTATCGACGACGACCGCGTCAGCCTCGACAATCTCCAACGCCAAATTGCCCACGACACGAAAAGTGTGGGGAGGGCTAAGACGAGAAGCGCAGCCACGACCGTCGAGCGGCTGAACCCGCATGTCGAAACGCGGCTCTACACCACGCGGCTCGTGCCGGAGAACGCGATTGACATCGTGCGTGGCTTCGACATCGTCGTCGATGGCTCGGACAATTTTTCGACGCGCTATCTGGTCAACGACGCTTGCTATTTTGCCAAGGTGCCGTTGATCTTCGCCGCGGTCGGGCCGTTCGATGGGCATCTGACCACCTTCCGAGCCTTCGAGACGGATGACGCAGGCAATCCGCGGCCCTCTTACCGCTGCCTGTTCCCCAAGCCGCCGCCGGAGGGAACCGTGCCGCCTTGCTCCGAGACCGGCATACTTGGCGCGGTCGCGGGCGTCATCGGCACACTTGCCGCGGTCGAGGTGGTGAAGGAGCTACTAGGCTTGGGCGAGGGTCTTGTCGGGAAGCTGCTTCTCTACGACGCGCTGCAGGCTCGCTTCACCACCGTGGCTTATGCCTGGGACGCAGACAATCCGCTGAACGGCAAGAGCCCGCGTTTCCATGACCTTTCTCATCACAAAATCCTAGCCGAGGCGAGCGGGTGAAAGAATTGCCTCGGCACAAGGTCGGGCAAGACGGGTTAGTAAGTATGCCCCGCCAACACCACAGGCGACATGATCGCAGGGGCACTCGTTCATCGATACCAAAATGGGGGCAACTATGAAGCTGTATGCATCCATTGCTGCCGTCGTATTGGCTGCTCTTCTCTGCGGCTGCGCCGGGGACGAGCCGGCGGCCCAGGCGGGACCGGCGGGTCCTCAAGGCCCACAAGGGCCGCAAGGACCACAAGGTGAGAGGGGCGATCAGGGCCCGCCAGGCAATGGAGGGATCAGGACGGTAAGCGACCCATGCCCTAAGCGCTGTACCCTGACTTGCTCGGACAACGAGCGCGTGCTGAATGCCTATGTAGTGAAGGGCGCGGGAACTGTTACGCATACGAGCGAGCAGTCGGTTGATTTCGACACACGTCGCCAGGCCGGGGCGGGGCCGGCGCTTGTCTTCTGCATCCCCAAATGAACCAACTGCGAAGCGAGACCATCACCACGCGTTGCGCGATCGCCGGCGGTGGACCAGCCGGGATGATGCTCGGCTTTCTCCTCGCCCGCGCCGGCGTCGACGTCCTGGTGCTCGAGAAGCATGCCGATTTCCTGCGCGACTTCCGCGGCGACACCATCCATCCCTCGACGCTCGAGGTGATGTACGAGCTCGGGCTGCTCGAAGAATTCCTCAAGCGTCCGCATCAACAAGCCGATGAGTTGAGGGGCCTTATCGGCGACGATCTCATTGTCCTTGCCGACCTCAAGCATCTACCGACCCATTGCAAGTTTATCGCGCTCATGCCGCAATGGGACTTCCTCGACTTCCTTGCCGATAATGCCAAGCGCTATGGGGGCTTCGCCTTGGGCATGCGTGCCGATGTCGACGAGCTGCTATTCGATGGAGACAAGGTCGTGGGCCTGCGGGCCAAGACCCCGGACGGCGATCTTGAAGTTCGGGCCGATCTCGTCGTCGGCGCCGACGGCCGGCATTCGACGGTGCGCGAGCGCGCGGGGCTGGAGGTCGAGGATATCGGAGCGCCGATGGACGTGCTGTGGATGCGGCTGTCCAAGCGGCCGGGGGATGGCGGACAACTCATGGGCCGCATTCTTCCCGGCCGGCTGTTCGTGATGATCGACCGCGGCGACTATTGGCAATGCGCCTATGTGATTCCCAAGGGAGGCTTCGACGAGGTGCGACGCAAGGGGCTGGATGCGTTCCGTCGGTCGCTGGTTGAGATCAATCCTGCGCTTGGCGACCGGGTTCAGGAGCTCGCCTCATGGGACGATATCAAGCTCCTCACGGTGGTCATCGACCGGTTGAAGCGCTGGTATCGCGACGGCCTCTTGTGCATCGGCGATGCGGCGCATGCCATGTCGCCAGTGGGCGGCATCGGCATCAACGTCGCCATCCAGGATGCCGTGGCTGCGGGCAATATCCTCGGCCCAGCGCTGCGCAAGGGTCCAGTGCCAGAGTCTCTATTGGCCGAGGTGCAAAAGCGCAGGGAATGGCCGACACGCATGACTCAGAGCTTGCAAGTGGTCGTTCAGAACCTGGTCATCCGCAATGTGCTGCAGATGCAGAAGAAACCGCATGCGCCGTTCCTCGTGAAATTGTTTAAGTGGTTTCCGGCACTCCGCCGCATCCCGGGCCGGATCATTGGCATGGGCTTCAGGCCCGAGCACGTGCGCCCGCCCGAGGCCGTTTAACACCCGCCTCAATAGCCGCCGCCGTGGTGAGCTAGTGCATGCTCTGGCGGTGGAGCGCCTTCCCCGACGGGAGGATGTCCCTCGCCTGAGGCTAGGCACACGGCGTCAGACTTGCCTTTGATCAAGGCGAGGATCTGAGGCGTTGGCGCAAGCTCGGCGACGTCGACCTTGGCGAAATGGCCGAACACGGCGACCGCCTCGCGCGAGCGGCCGCCCCACACGCCATCGATACTGCCGGGATAGCAGCCGACGCGCTTGAGCTCGGTCTGTACCGCGAGCGCAAGCTCGCGAGGCTTGAGCTCCACGGGAGAGGGTCCCGGCGGAGGCGTAGCAGCAGCTTCCGCCGGCTTGCCGCCGGCCGGCGCAGCCTCAGGCGGCGTTTTGTCGGCAGGCTCTGCGGGTGCTGGCGCAGGCGCAGCGACCGAGGCTCCTTCGCCCTCTTTCGGCGTATCTGGCTTTCCGGCCGCGTCAGTGGGCGCAGTCTCCTTCGCCGCAGCAGGCTCGGTGACGATCTGGCGCGTCTTGCCATGGCTCTGTCGGCTCGGCACTGACGGTAGGCTAACAGAAATCAGATGTCAGAAATTAGAAATTCCAGATCCCATCTCTGACGTCTATTCCCTTGATCAGAACATCGCCGGATGGACGCGGTCGGGCGGCGCGTGGCCGTCGAGGAAGGTCTTGATGTTGATGATAACCTTCTCGCCCATGTCGACGCGGCCCTCGAGAGTGGCGGAGCCCATATGCGGCAGCACCACCACCTT
>DATFVO010000150.1:0-31405 GCA_035260265.1 Methyloceanibacter sp. | reverse complement strand
TCTCGGGCCTGATCATGCTGGTGAAGGACAAAGGCCACGACATTGCCATTCTGCGCACCATGGGTGCGACGCGCGGCGCCGTGATGCGCATCTTCTTCATCACCGGGGCGAGCATCGGCATCGTCGGCACGCTCGCCGGCTTCCTGCTCGGCGTGCTGGTGTGTCTCAATATCGAGCGCCTGCGCGAGCTCATCGGTTGGATCACCGATACCGACCTGTTCGCCCCTGAGCTCTATTACCTGTCTCAGTTGCCGGCCGAGATGGATACTGGCGAGACGGTATCGGTGGTGGTGCTGGCGCTCGCTCTTTCCATCCTTGCCACGCTCTATCCCTCGTGGCGTGCTTCACGCCTCGATCCAGTCGAAGCATTGCGTTACGAGTAGGCCAGACGGTGGATAGCCCGAGATCATTGCCTGTGCTGCGCCTTGAGCGGCTCGAGCGTTCCTACACACAAGGCAACCGCCGCATCGACGTCCTGCGACGAACATCGGCCTCCTTCTATCCCGGCGAGACCGTGGCTCTGCTCGGCCCCTCGGGCGCCGGCAAATCCACTCTGCTGCATATCGCGGGCCTGCTCGAACGGCCAGACAAAGGCTCAGTCGTAATCAACGGCCTCGACTGTGGCAGCCTCTCTGACAAAGAGCAGACTCGCATACGCCGCATGGAGGTGGGCTTCGTCTATCAGTTCCACCATCTCTTGCCGGAGTTCTCGGCGCTCGAGAACGTGGTGCTGCCCCAGCTGATTCTCGGCTTGACCCGCGACCAGGCGGAGACGCGGGGCAAAGAGCTCTTGAAGTCCCTCGGTCTCGAGGAGCGCTGGGATCACCGGCCTGCGCAACTTTCCGGCGGCGAGCAGCAACGCGTCGCTATCGCCCGTGCTGTTGCCAACGACCCCAAGGTCCTACTTGCTGATGAGCCGACCGGCAATCTCGACCCGCCCACCGCAGAGCGGGTGTTCGAGCAGCTCCTCAAGCTGGTGCGGCAGTCGGGCGTCGCGGCTGTGGTTGCCACCCATAATCTCGACCTCGCCGCCCGCATGGACCGCACGCTCCGGCTAATGGACGGCGTCCTTATCGAGGAAGAGGTCGCAGTGGCGAAGGTCGCCAAAGGCTAGCGTGCCCTTGAGGAGGTCTTGTGTCGGGAACAAAATACGAACATACTCCGTGAAAACCTTGGATATCTCCGTATTTCTCTTCGAACCAAGGCGGCGAATCCCTGACGGTAACGACCACCTAGGATCGCGGAACGGTGTGTCATGGCAGATCGCATTGAGCCCTTCGTGCATCTTCGAGTGCACTCCGCTTATTCGCTGCTCGAAGGCGCTCTCACCATTCAGAAGCTCGCAGCGCTCGCCCGCGCCGACGGGGTACCTGCGCTTGCTCTGACCGACTCGAACAATCTCTTCGGAGCTCTCGAGTTCTCAGAAGCGATGGCTGAGGTCGGAATTCAACCTATCATCGGCGTGACGCTGTCTTTGACCTTTGCTGCCGAGCGCCAAACAACGATGGCCACAGAGCAACGCAGTCCACGCAATGAAGGCCGAATTGCGCTCCTCGCCAAAGACGCCAACGGCTATGCCAACCTCATGCGCCTCTCCACCGACGCCTATTTCGCGGCGGCTGAGACAGGCGAAGTGGTCACTCCGCTCGCCGAGCTTGCCTCTCGTGCCGAGGGTCTCATCGCGCTTACCGGCGGAGCGGAAGGCGTTATCGACTTACCTCTTGCCGAAGGCAATCTTGAGCTCGCCCGGACGCGGCTCGAGGCTTTGAAGGCCCTGTTCGGCGACCGGCTTTATGTCGAGCTGCAGCGCCACAACCTGCCGCAGGAGCGGGCTATCGAGCCGCAGCTCATCGACCTCGCCTATGACCTCGATATTCCGATCGTCGCCGCCAACGAGCCATACTTCGCGACCCAGGAGGATTTCGAAGCGCATGACGCGCTTCTCTGTATCGCGGAAGGAAGCTACGTCGCGGTCGACGACAGGCGCCGACTGAGCCCCGAGCATTATTTCAAGACCTCGGCGGAGATGCGGAAACTGTTCGCCGACGTGCCGGAAGCGCTCGATAACACCATCGAGATCGCGCGGCGCTGCGCCTTCCGGCCTGAGGAGCGCACGCCGATCCTTCCGCCGTTCTTGACGGGAGGTTCCGTACGCAGCGCACTCGCCGGGACGGAGGCTGCCGAGCTTAGGCGCCAGGCTGAAGCTGGCCTCAAGGAGCGGGTTACCCAGTATGGCCTGGCGCCGGGCTACGACGCAGCGACTTATGCCGAGCGGCTTGCCTTCGAGCTCGATGTCATCACTGGCATGAACTATCAGGGCTATTTCCTGATCGTTGCCGATTTCATCAAATGGGCCAAGGCGCAAAACATTCCAGTGGGACCGGGGCGCGGCTCAGGCGCAGGGTCGCTCGTAGCTTACGCGCTGACCATCACCGATCTCGACCCGATCCGCTTCGGGCTCCTGTTCGAACGCTTCCTCAATCCCGAACGCGTGTCGATGCCCGATTTCGATATCGACTTCTGCCAGGACCGTCGCGATGAGGTGATCGCCTATGTGCGCGAGCGCTATGGCGCCGAGCGCGTGGCTCACATCATCACCTTCGGCAAGCTTCAGGCGCGCGCCGTGCTACGCGACGTGGGCCGCGTGCTGCAGATGCCGTACGGGCAGGTGGACCGGCTATGCAAGCTCGTGCCCATAAATCCTGCTAACCCCATCACGCTGCCACAAGCGATTGCAGCCGAGCCACGACTCCAGGAGTCGCGTGATGCTGAGCCGATCGTCGCCAAGCTGCTCGACATCGGTCAGAGGCTCGAAGGACTCTACCGCCACGCTTCGACACACGCCGCAGGCGTTGTCATCGCCGACCGGCCCTTGATCGAGCTCGTGCCGCTCTACCGCGATCCACGCGCGCAACTGCCGGCCACGCAGTTCAGCATGAAATGGGCGGAAGCTGCAGGCCTCGTGAAGTTCGACTTCCTCGGCTTGAAGACCCTCACTGTGATCGAGACGGCGCGGGAGCTGATTGCCAGGCGCGGTATCACCATCGACCCGTCGAAGCTTCCTCTCGACGATCCGGCCGCCTATGCGCTGCTCCAGCGCGGCGACACTGTCGGCGTATTCCAGCTCGAAGGTCAGGGCATGCGCGATGCCTTGCGCAAGCTGATGCCAGACCGCTTCGAGGACATCATCGCCATCGTCGCGCTCTACCGCCCCGGTCCGATGGACAACATCGATTCCTACGTGAACCGCAAGCACGGCCGCGAGGGCATCGAGTCGCTGCACCCGATGATCGAGCCGATCCTCAAAGAGACTTACGGCGTCATCATCTACCAAGAGCAGGTGATGCAGATCGCCCAGGTCCTCTCCGGCTTTTCGCTCGGCGAGGCTGATCTCCTGCGGCGCGCCATGGGCAAGAAGATCAAGAAGGAGATGGCGGCGCAGAAGACGCGCTTTGTCGAGGGCGCCGTGACCAACGGCGTCGATCGAGCCCGCGCCGAATATATTTTCGAGCTGGTGGCTAAGTTCGCTGGCTATGGCTTCAACAAGTCTCACGCCGCAGCCTATGCGCTGATCGCCTATCAGACCGCCTATCTCAAGGCGAACTATCCGACCGCGTTCGTCGCTGCGTCGATGACGCTCGACATTGGCAATGCCGATAAGCTCAACAGCTTCGCCCAGGAAGCGCGTCGCCTGGGGCTGTGTGTAGAGCCGCCCTCCATGAACCGCTCCGAGGTTGGTTTCATTCCGAGCGACGGCGCCATTCGCTACTCGCTTGCGGCGCTCAAGAATGTCGGCCGGCATGCAGTCGAGCATATTTGCGAGGAGCGGAACGCGCAGGGGCCGTTCCGCGACGTCTCCGATTTCGCGCGGCGGATCAATCCGCGCTTCGTCAACAAGCGTGCGCTCGAGACGCTTGCCGCGGCGGGCGCCCTCGACGAGCTTGGTGTCGATCGCGCTACAGCCTATGCCAATGTCGATCGCATGATTGCTGCCGGTAATCGCTCGATCGAGACGAGCGCCGATGGTCAAGACGACCTGTTCAGCGGCGCGCAGGACGCGCAGCCTCCAATAGAGCTGCGCCCGGCCAAGCCCTGGATTCCCACAGACCGGCTGAGCAAAGAGTTCGAGGCCGTCGGCTTCTTCCTCACCGGTCACCCGCTGGACGACTACAAGGACGTGTTGGAATCGCTCGGTGCTGAGTCCTGGATCGAATTCGCGGCAAAGGCCCGGACACGTCGCGTCGTGGGCACGCTTGCCGGCACAGTGCTCAATTCGCGTGAGCGCAAGGGTAAGAGCGGCAACGCCTATGCTTTCGTCGCATTTTCAGACCCAACTGGGCAGTTCGAGGCTGTGGTGTTCTCCGAGGCGCTTGCCGCCTCGCGCGCCCTGCTAGAGCCAGGCACGGCGGTGCTCCTCGACGTTGAGGCCGAAGCTGATGGCGAAAGCGTCAAGGTGCGCGTGCAAAAGCTCGCTTCTCTCGACAGGGCTGCCGAGGCGCGCCACGCCGGCATGAAGATTTATCTCGACCACCCCAGGGCGCTGGCGCTCCTTGCCGAGCAGGTGGGGAGTAAGAGTGGGGAGGGCCAATTCCGCATTGTCCTCCGCATCGATGAGCTCAAGCGGGAAGTCGAGTTCGTTCTGCCGCAAGGGATCGATGCCACACCAAAGCAGCGGAGCGCGCTCAAGATGCTCGAAGGCGTGGCCGCGATCAGTGCACTCTAGGGCCGCTCGGCTTCGCGGGCGCGGGCCTTGCCAAGTAGCAACCCCATCCCTATAAACCGCCCATCTCACACGCGGGACTTCAGCGTCGCTCAGGCTCGTAGCCTTTGCTTTCGCTCCGGTGACTGGGGTTAGGCCCGGTCTCTTTACCCCGCGGCGGCAGAACCGGAAAAAGGAGTGAAGCAGTCCAATGGCACTGCCTAATGTCACTATGCGCCAGCTCCTAGAGGCTGGCGTGCATTTTGGTCATCAGACCCATCGCTGGAATCCGAAGATGGCGCCGTTCATCTACGGGTCCCGCAACAACATTCACATCATCGACCTCACGCAGACTGTGCCACTTCTACATCAGGCGCTGCTCACCGTGTCCGATGTGGTCTCCAAGGGCGGGCGCGTGCTGTTCGTCGGCACCAAGCGCCAGGCGTCGGAAGCGGTCGCCGATGCCGCAAAGTCCTGCGCGCAATACTACGTCAATCACCGCTGGCTCGGTGGCACGCTCACCAACTGGCGCACCATCTCCAACTCGATCAAGCGGCTCAAGTCGCTCGAGGAGTTGCTCCAGGGCGACGCCCACGGTCTCACCAAGAAGGAGCTGCTTCAGCTTACGCGCGAAAAGGAGAAGCTCGAGCGTTCGCTTGGCGGCATCAAAGACATGGGCGCGCTTCCCGACCTGATGTTCGTAATCGACACCAATAAGGAAGCGATCGCCATCGCCGAGGCGCGCAAGCTGCACATGCCGGTCGTAGCAGTGGTCGACTCGAACAGCGATCCGGAGGGCATCAGCCATCCCATCCCTGGCAATGACGATGCCGGGCGTGCCATCACGCTTTACTGCGATCTTGTCTCGCGCGCCGCACTTGACGGAATCGAACGGGCGCAAGGCGCGGTTGGCGTCGATCTCGGCGCTGCCGAGGAAACAGTCGCCGAGCCTGAGCTTGATGGTGAAGAAGCTTCGGAGGGGCCTGCAGCGGAACGCAGGCCTAAGAGGAAGGCGGGGCGGAGCGAAACGAGAGGGTCAGGCAACGGCAAGGCGAGACCCGAAGGCAAGAAACCGGGCCGCAGAGCCAAGACGTCAGAGGCCGAAGAGCAGGCATAAGAAGACTAGGACGAGGCGGCCCGCAAACCAATGCGAAGCCGCAACGCACAGAGGCAAGCATGACCACGATTACCGCAACCATGGTTAAGGATCTGCGTGAGAAGACCGGCGCGGGCATGATGGATTGCAAGGCAGCGCTGAATGAGACCAGCGGTGATCTCGAAGCCGCGGTCGACTGGCTGAGGACCAAGGGCCTCGCCAAGGCGGCCAGGAAGGCGGGCCGCATTGCTGCCGAAGGCCTGATCGGGCTCGCCGGCGAAGCGAGACAGGCCGCGCTGATCGAGGTCAATTCCGAGACCGACTTCGTCGCCCGCAACCAGAAGTTCCAGGACATGGTGCGCGAGATCGCCTCAGTCGCGCTTAAAACCAAGGGTGATGTCGCTAAGCTTGCCGCGGCCAAGTACGGAAGCGGCACGGCCACGGTTGCAGACACGATCAAGGAAATGATCGGCTTGATCGGCGAGAATATGACCTTGCGTCGAGCCGACTATCTTGCAACGGCCAAAGGCGTGGTGGCGAGCTATGTGCACAATTCCGTGGCGCCTGGTCTTGGCAAGATCGGCGTCATCGTCGCGCTCGAGTCGGGCGGAGCGGCCGACAAGTTGCAAGACTTCGGCCGGCAGCTCGCGATGCACATTGCCTTTGCTAATCCGCAGAGCATCGACGTTAGCGGCCTTGACAAAGCCCTGGTCGATCATGAGCGGGCAATACTGACCGAGCAGGCGAAAGAGACGGGCAAGCCCGCGAACGTGATCGAGAAGATGGTCGAAGGCCGCTTGCGGAAGTTCTACGAAGAGGTCGTCCTCCTCGCCCAGCCCTTCGTGCACGATCCGGATTTGACCGTAGAGAAGGCGGTTGCCGCGGCTGCGAAGGAGGTCGGCGCGCCGATCAAGATTGCTGGCTTCTACCGCTTTGCCCTGGGTGAGGGGATCGACCGGCCAGACACCGATTTCGCGGCGGAGGTTGCCGCAGCGGCGTCGGGGTCCTAAGGTCGCTCGGGGCGGCAAGAGGGATTCGCGCTGATACACTGCTCGAAGGTCCCGCAACTTCGCCGGAGTTTCCGTTGATGGCAAAACCCGCCGCGATTGCAAAGCTTCGCTACCGGCGGGTGCTCCTCAAGATGTCGGGTGAGGCGCTTGCCGGCGACAAGGGCTATGGCATCGATCTCGACGTGCTCACCCCGATCGCCCGTGACGTCGCCGCAGCCGTCTCCTCGGGCGCCGAGATCTGCCTCGTGATTGGGGGCGGTAACATCTTCCGCGGCCTCATGGCTTCGGAGGTCGGCATGGACCGGGCCCGGGCCGACTATATGGGCATGCTGGCAACGGTAATGAACGCGCTTGCACTCCAGACTGCCATTGAGCGGCAAGGCAGGCCTGCGCGCGTGCTTTCAGCCATTCCCATGCCAACTGTGTGCGAGGCGTACATTCGTGATAAGGCGCTCGACCACCTGGAAAAAGGCAGGGTCGTCATCTTTGCTGGCGGCACCGGCAACCCCTTTTTCACTACCGACACCGCCGCGGCACTTAGGGCAGCCGAGATGGGCTGCGATGCGCTGCTCAAGGCCACCAAGGTCGATGGCGTTTACAGCGCCGATCCGAAAAAGACGCCAAACGCTCGCCGTTATGATCGGCTGACCTATGACGATGTCCTTAAGCAGGATTTGCAAGTCATGGATGGGGCAGCGATCGCCCTTGCGAGGGACAATCGGATTCCGATAATTGTGTTTTCTATCAAAAGCCAAGGCGGCTTGGCTGCGGTTTTGGAAGGGAATGGCTCCTCGACCACGATAGTTGGCTCAAAGGGAGCCTAGGAAGCGCGTAGCGTGGCACGGACCGCTCCACCAAGCGGAAGCCAGGAGCGGGGAAGGCGACATGGCTAGCTTCGACCTTAGGGAGATCGAGCGGCGGATGCGGGGTGCTCTCGGCGTGCTGAAGCAGGAGTTCGGCGGCTTGCGTACCGGACGCGCCAGCACGAGCCTGCTCGACCCCATCACGGTGATGGCCTACGGCAACCCCATGCCGCTCAATCAGCTTGCAACCATCAACGTGCCTGAGCCGCGACTGATCACCGTGCAGGTGTGGGACCGGAGCCAAGTTGGCGCCGTTGAGCGCGCCATCAGAGAGTCAGACCTTGGACTCAATCCCGTGGTCGAAGGACAGCTCTTGCGCCTTCCCATTCCCGAGCTCAACCAGGAGCGCCGTCACGAGATCGCCAAAGTCGCGCACAAATACGCCGAGCAGGCTCGCGTCGCCGTGCGTAATGTCCGCCGCGACGGCATGGAACATCTGAAGAAGGCTGAGAAGGATCACGAGATGGGCAAGGACGAGCACCATGCGCTTTCGACCAAGGTGCAGGACTTGACCGACAAGATCATCAAAGAGATCGACGAGGCCCTTGCCAGCAAGGAAGCCGAGATCATACAGGTCTGATCGGGCAAGGCGTGTGTCCTTACCCCAACTGGAGCAGCCGAACGTGACGCTTGCGATGGATAAGCTCGCCTGGCAGGGGGCCGATCGGCCCTCAGTTTGCCATGTCGCGATTATCATGGACGGCAATGGCCGGTGGGCCGCAGAGCGCGGGCTGCCGCGCGCCGAAGGTCATCGCCAGGGTGTCGAGAGTGTCAGGCGCACGGTTGAGGCTTGCATCGAGCTCGGCATCACTCATCTCACTCTGTTCAGCTTTTCGTCTGAGAATTGGACGCGCCCGAAACAGGAGATCAACGATCTGTTTGGCCTGTTGCGCCGCTTCATAAGACGCGACCTTGCCGAGTTGCACAAGAATGGCGTGAAGATCCGCGTGATTGGAACGCGCGCCGGGCTCGACGCAGACATTCTCAGACTGATCGAAGACGCCGTCGACTTTACCAAGGACAATGCAGCACTCAATCTCACCATCGCCTTCAACTACGGCGCCCGCGACGAGATCGCTCGCGCAGCGCGCCGCATCTCGGAGGACGTGGCAAGCGGGGCAATTGCGCCGACAGAGGTGACGCCAGAGCGCTTCAGCGCCTATCTCGACACGGCTGGGCTCCCCGACCCCGACCTCCTCATCCGCACCAGCGGCGAGCTGCGTCTCTCGAATTTCCTTCTGTGGCAGCTGGCCTACGCCGAGTTCGTGTTCGTCGACGCCTATTGGCCGGACTTCTCCCGGGAGCAATTGGAAGCCGCGATCGCCGAATATCAGCGGCGCAATCGCCGCTTTGGCGGAACCTCGGCGAGATCGACCGCGTGACGGGAACCCGAACGCTCCCCGACAAAAAACCTGAGGGAGCAGAAAGCCGAAAACCGGAAATCGGCGTGCGGCTGGTTTCGGCGCTCGTCCTCGCCGCGATCGCTCTCGGGGCCGCGGCTGCAAGCGCATGGACCTTCGCGTTCCTCGTCATCGCATCGAGCACGATCGTCGCTTGGGAGTGGGGCCGTCTCGTCAGAGGCAAGAGCTTCGACGCCATCACCATCATTGAGGCTATCGGGCTTGCCGCACTTGTCATCCTGCTTACGCTGGGCCAACCTGATCTTGCGCTCATTGCCATTGCCGCCACCGCCGGAGCGATCGGCTTCGTCGGGCTCTTCTCCGGCACGCTTGGTTGGTCGATCGCCGGGCTCATCTACGCCGCGCTGCCGGCGTCAGCCTTGGTGTGGCTGCGCAGCGATGAGGCCTACGGCGCCATCGCCCTGGTTTATCTCTTTGCGGTTGCCTGGACCACGGATACCGCCTCCTATGTTGCGGGAACGCTTGTGGGCGGCCCCAAGCTTGCGCCGCGCATTTCCCCGCGTAAGACTTGGAGCGGGTTTATCATTGGCGCTCTTGTGCCTGCCCTTATGGGCTATGCTTTCGCTCTAGTACTGGGTGGTACGGGACCATTCAGGCTTGCGGCCGTCAGCGTTGTGCTTGCGCTTGCTTGCCAGGCGGGGGACCTCTTCGAGAGCGCAGTGAAGCGCCGCTTCGGAGCTAAGGACATGAGCCAGCTCATTCCCGGTCACGGCGGATTGCTCGACCGCATTGACGGCCTTCTCGCCGCCGCGGTTCTTGCAAGCCTGATCGCGCTGCGCGATCCGGCGGCCCCTGGACGCGCGCTGCTCATCTGGTGAAGGGAAAAGTTATGGTGTTGCCGCTGACATCGGTTGCCATCGAGATTGAGGCGCGCGCCGTGCGCCCGCGGCGGATCTCCGTGCTAGGTGCGACCGGCTCCATCGGCGAGAGCACGCTCGACCTCATCGGTCGCAATCCAGGGGCTCATCAAGTTGTGGCTCTGACTGGTGGCCACAATGCCGCGCGGCTCGCCGAGCTCGCCATTCTGCATCGCGCTCAGCTCGCCGTGATTGCGGAGCCATCCTGCTACGCGGCACTTCGCGCTGCGCTCGCCGGCACTGGCATCGAGGTGGGAGCAGGGGAGGAGGCGCTGCTTGAGGCGGCGAGCCGTCCCGCGGACTGGGTGATGGCGGCGATCGTGGGAGTCGCCGGGCTTAAGCCCACGCTTGAAGCGGTGCGGCAGGGAACCGCCACCGCGCTCGCCAACAAGGAATGCCTTGTGTCGGCAGGCGACATCTTCATGACCGAGGTCGCGCGCGCCAAGACCACGCTGCTCCCCGTCGATTCCGAACACTCTGCCGCCTCTCAGGCGATGGTTGGAACGTCGAGAGAGCGGATCGAGCGCGTTTCCCTTACGGCATCGGGCGGTCCCTTCCGTTCGTGGACTCGCGAGCAGATGCGAACCGCCCGGCCAGAGCAGGCCCTCAACCATCCGAATTGGTCGATGGGCCCTAAGGTGACCATCGACTCGGCGACGCTGATGAACAAGGGCCTAGAGCTGCTCGAGGCGCATCACCTCTTCTCGTTCGCCGCCGACAAGCTCGATGTCCTGATCCATCCGCAGTCAATCGTGCATTGCCTGGTGCACCTGAGCGACGGCTCGGTCCTTGCGCAGTTGAGTTGCCCGGATATGCGCACTCCGATCGCCTATAGCCTCGCTTGGCCCGAGCGCATGCATGCGCCGACCAAGCGGCTCGACCTCGCCGCTCTCGGCACGCTCAGCTTCGAGGCTCCGGACGTGGCGCGCTTTCCCGCCCTCCGGCTTGCGCGGCAGGTGCTTGTCGAAGGAGGAAGTGCCGCCACGGTGCTGAACGCGGCCAACGAGGTCGCCGTCGAGGCGTTTCTAGCCAAGCGCATCGGCTTTCTTGCCATTGCCAGCTTGGTTGAAGAGACGCTTGCCGCAAGCTTCGCTCTTACGGCCTTGCCCCGCCGCACCGCCGAGGATGTGCTCGCAATTGACCTTGAGGCGAGGGCTTGCGCACGCTCGCTTCTCGCACGATTTAGCTAGGGCTGGATAAGTCTCCAAGAAGTCTTAATCTAATGAGACAAGCGCGAGCCGGAAAAGCTATTTGCCATCATAGGTTCGGATAACATGGTGCTAGATACCATTATCGGATTTCTGTTTGTTCTGACGGTCGTCGTCTTCTTCCACGAGTTTGGTCATTTCCTCGTCGCCCGCTGGTGTGGCGTCGGCGTCAAGGCATTCTCGATCGGCTTCGGGCCTGAAATTTTCGGCTTTACCGATAAGTATGGCACCCGCTGGAAGGTCAGCTGGATTCCGCTCGGCGGCTACGTGAAATTCATCGATGACGAAAATGTCGCGAGCGCAAGCGGACGCAAGACGCTCGAAAGATTGTCGCCTGAGGAGCGGAGACAAAGCTTCCAGGAGAAGCCCCTGGCGGCCCGCGCCGCCGTGGTGGCCGCCGGACCGATTGCCAATTTCGTTCTCGCGATCGCAATCTTCACGGCAATCTTCGCCCTGTTCGGCGAACGCATCACCGCTGCCAAGGTCGATGTCGTCAACGCCGGAAGCGCCGCGGCGCTCGCCGGCTTCATGGTCGGCGATAAGGTCATAAGCATCGATGGGCAAGCCATCGAGAGTTTCGGCGAGATGCAGCGCATCGTCGGCATGAGTCCCAACCAGCCCCTTCATTTCACCGTCGAGCGCAGCGGCAAATTCGTGGATATCACCGCGACGCCCGAACTCAAGACCATCACCGACCGCTTCGGTAACGAGATGCGCATGGGTCTGTTGGGCATCCAGAGGAGCGCGTCTGCCAACGATTGGACCCTCAAGCGCCACGATCTCCCGACTGCCTTCGTCATGGCGGTCAAGGAGTGCTACTTCGTCGTGTCCCGCTCGCTTGGCTATCTCTACGACGTGGTAACCGGGCGCGAATCTGCAGATCAGCTCGGAGGGCCGATTCGCATTGCTCAGGTTTCAGGTCAGGTTGCGAGCGCTGGCTTTGTCGCGTTGCTCAATCTTGCGGCCATCGTCTCGGTGAGTATTGGGCTGCTCAATTTGTTCCCTATACCGATGCTCGATGGCGGTCATCTTCTGTTCTACAGCATCGAGGCCATCAGAGGGCGTCCGCTCAGCGAGAGCACGCAGGAAATCGGGTTCCGCATTGGTCTCGCTTTCGTTTTGATGTTGATGATTTTCGCGACCTGGAATGACTTGATTCACTTGAAGTTTTTGTGAGATTGGCACCACGGAGCGCTGCGCTGGGCGGGGGTCTTTGGACCCCCGCCGGCGCGAGGGGGCAGGAACCAAAAATCGGCCACAAAACAATGGCCAGTTTCGAGCCAGAAGCCTGAGCGGCGGCGGGGAACGGCTTTGAGGGGAAGACACCAGTAATGGTGCGGTGGACGTTGGCTAGAGGGCTGCTTGCGGCCCTCGTTGTGTTGTGTAGCGTCCCGCTCTCGCTGGGCCTTGGTGCATGCCTTGGCGAAACTTCCGCACACGCCCAAGACGTTATCAAAAACATCGATGTCCAAGGAAATAAGCGGGTGGAGCCCGAGACGGTCCGCTCCTACCTCACCTTCTCGACCGGCGAGGAGTATGATCCCGCCAAAGTCGACGAATCGCTGAAGGCCCTGTTTGCCACCGGCCTGTTTCAGGACGTGCGCATCAGGCGAGAAGGACCGACCATCGTCGTTGTCGTGGCGGAAAACCCCATCGTGGCCAAGGTCGCCTTCGAGGGCAATAGCGAGATCGAGGACGATACCCTCACCGCGGAAGTTCAGCTCAAGCCGCGTGCCGTGTACACGCGGGCGCGCGTGCAGGCCGACGTGCAGCGAATCCTCGACATCTACCGGCGGCAAGGCATGTACGCCGCCCAAGTCGAGCCCAAGATCATCAATCTCGACAACAATCGTATCGACGTGGTGTTCGAGATCAGCGAGGGGCCGGCCACCAAGGTCCGCGGCATCAACTTCATCGGTAACTATGCCTTCAGCGACTCGCAGCTTCGCTACGTCATATCGACTACACGCACCAATCTGCTAAGCTTTCTAAAAGGCACTAATGTCTACGACCCCGACCGGCTTAGTCTCGACCGCGAATTGTTGCGCCAGTTTTACTTGAAGAATGGCTATGCAGACGTCCGTGTCGTCTCGGCAACCGCAGATCTCGATAGCGCCGGACGGGGCTTCTTCATCACCTACACCATCGAGGAGGGAGCGCGCTATCGCTTCGGCACCATCGATATTGAAAGCGCTCTGCCTTCGGTCAATGTCGACGCCCTCAGGCATGTGATTCTGACAAGGACCGGCCGCGTCTACAACGCCGAGAAGGTCGAAAAGACCCTTGAGGCGCTGACCATTGAGGTCTCTCAGCAGGGCTACGCCTTCGGCCAAGTAAAGCCGCGCTTCGAACGCGACGAGGCGACCCACACCATGGGCATCGTCTACACACTCGAAGAGGGTCCGCGGATTTACATCGAGCGCATCAACATCGTCGGAAACTTCCGTACCGAGGACAATGTGATCAGGCGCGAGTTCCGGCTTGCCGAAGGCGATGCCTTCAACCGCCTGCTGGTCGAGGCAGCGCGCAAGCGCTTGCGCGCGCTCGGCTTTTTCAAAAACGTCGATATCGACACCGAACCCGGCAGTGCCCCCGACCGGGTTATCATTGTGGTCAAGGTGCAGGAGCAGCCGACCGGCGAGTTGTCCTTCGGCGCTGGCTACTCAACAAGTGAGGGCGTGATCGGCGATGTCAGCATCACTGAGCGCAACCTGATGGGCAAAGGCCAATATGTGAGGCTCGGCTTCTCGGGAAGCCTCGAACGCGCCCAGGTCGATTTCAGCTTCACCGAGCCCCATTTTCTCGATCGCAACCTCGCGGCAGGTTTCGACATCTTCTATAAGACAGTCGATCTGACGAGCGTGGCCTCCTTCGAAGAGACTGACGCCGGCGGCGATCTCAGGCTCGGCTTTCCAATCGCCGACAACACTCAGCTCGGGCTCCGTTACAAGTTCGAGCGAGAGACGATTTTCAATGTCCAAAACAACGCCTCGCTGGCCGTCAAGCAGGCCGAAGGGACGGTCAACGTATCGAGCGTCGGCTACACTCTCGCTTATGATACCCGCAACCTGCCACAATCGCCGACGAGCGGCGTTTTTGCCTCATTTTCGCAAGACCTGGCGGGAGTGGGGGGTGACGTGGACTACATTCGATCCGTTGCCGATGCGCGCGGCTATTATCCCCTCACCAACAAGCTCACGCTTGTCGGCCGCGTGCAGGGAGGGGCAATCGAGGGGTGGGGCGGCCAGGATGTTCGCTTGACCGACCTGTTCTTCAAGGGCGGCGAAACGGTGCGGGGCTTCGCGCGCGCTGGCTATGGTCCGCGCGACGCGTGCGAAGATCCGGTGACGGGCGATAGAGTCCCAAACTGCAAAAAGGATGCCCTCGGGGGGGAACTGTTTTGGGCGGCGACGGCTGAGATGCGTTTCCCCTTCCCGTTAATACCAGATAATCTCGGTATACAGGGTGCCGTGTTCGTCGATGCCGGTTCTCTGTGGGAACCGAGCGGTCTCGCGACGGCCGCGGTCACCCTGCCGGCGTTTCCGGGCGGATGCACCGCTAGCAATCTTGGGAAGACCTGCGGCGAGGGAAGCTTCATCCAGGATAGCGCGGAGGTTCGTATGTCGACCGGCT
Organism: Methyloceanibacter sp.; assembly: GCA_035260265.1. Lineage (GTDB taxonomy): Bacteria > Pseudomonadota > Alphaproteobacteria > Rhizobiales > Methyloligellaceae > Methyloceanibacter. The sequence continues at coordinate 16,618 of DATFVO010000150.1, read as the reverse complement.
TCAGCATCATTTGGAATTCGCCGCTTGGCCCCCTCCGTGCCGACATCGCCCAGGCGTTGCTCAAGGCGGCTTTCGACAAGACCGAGGTCTTCCGCTTCGGCGCTTCGACGAACTTCTAAAGGAAGTAATTTCCGTTTATGGCTTGGCGTCATGCACCATATCGCGGCGCCTGCCGAAATTCTGATGGAACATCCTGGTTTTTTCGAGCGAGCCGGGCCTTTCGCTTTGGGCATCGTCGCCGAGGCGATCAATGCCAAGGCTGCGAATAGCGTCGATCTTGATCTTGCCATAAAGGACGTGAGGCCGCTCGACGGCGCTGGCCAGGGCGATCTGTCCTTCCTTGACAATCCGAAATATCTTCAGGCGTTTGCCGCGACCGGTGCGAGCGCCTGCCTCGTCGCGCCGAAATTTGCGAGCCTCGGACCGGCCGGCACGGCTTGCCTTATCACGCCTGAGCCCTATCGAGCCTTCGCCAGGGCACTCGCGCTCTTCTATCCCGACGCGCTCAAGCCCAAGGCCGCGCTGGAAGGAGGCGGCTTTGACCGTTCATCGGTCCATCCAAGCGCGATGCTTGAGCCAGGAGTCATCGTCGAGCCTGGCGCGGTCATTGGACCCGAGGCGCGAATTGGAGCTGGCTCCACGATTGCGGCAGGCACCGTCATTGGCTATCGGGTGCATGTCGGCCGTGGCTGCTATATCGGCCCTAATGCCTCGGTGACCCACGCTCTCATTGGCAACTGTGTCACCATCCATGCTGGCGTTGCCATCGGCCAGGATGGTTTTGGCTTCGCCATGGGAAGGACAGGGCACGCGAAGGTGCCTCAAATCGGCCGGGTCATCATCCAGGACAACGTCGAAATCGGGGCCAATACCACCATCGACCGGGGCGCCTTGCGAGATACGGTGATTGGGGAGGGCACGAAAATTGATAATCTCGTGCAAATCGGGCACAACGTGGTGATCGGAAGGCATTGCATCATCGTGGCGCAAACCGGTATCTCCGGGAGCGCGGAACTAGGCGATTTCGTGGCCCTGGGAGGCCAAGTAGGCGTCGTGGGCCATGTCAGGATAGGCGCTGGCGCGCAGATCGCCGCAAGCAGTAATGTGCGGGCCGACGTGCCGCCGGGCGTGCGCTGGGGAGGCACCCCAGCCAAGCCCGTGCGGCTATGGTTCCGCGAGCTCACGCTGTTGCGCAGGCTTGCCGAAAGCAAGGATTTGAAGCTTGATCACGAAGAAGATGGATCAACTGGGTCGGGCAAGTAGACCATTTCTGACCGCGAGCCTGAGGAGCCCGGGTTAATGAACGAAGCCGGAGTGAAAGCGAAGCCCGGCAGGGCTGAGACGACCGACATCCTCAAGCTTCTGCCGCATCGCTACCCGTTCCTCCTCGTCGATCGCATCATCGACATGGATGGTGACCGCTCGGCCACCGGCATTAAGAACGTGACGGCGAACGAGCCCTATTTTCAGGGGCATTTCCCCGGCAATCCGGTGATGCCAGGCGTGCTGCTTATTGAAGGCATGGCGCAAACAGCGGGTGCGCTTTGCATGCGTCATCTCGAGGAGTTCAAGGAACCGCCGCTCGTCTATTTCATGGCAATCGACAAAGCCCGCTTCCGTCGTCCGGTCGTTCCTGGCGATACCGTCCATTATCACGTGCAGAAAATGCGTAATCGCGGGCGCGTCTGGCGTTTTCGCTGCCAGGCGCATGTCGACGGGACGCTCGTCGCCGAGGCTGAGGTCAGCGCTGTAATCGTCGAGACGTAGCCAGGGCAAGTATGGCGAACATTCATGGGACCGCCCTGGTCGACCCGAAGGCCAAGCTTGGGGCGAACGTCGAGATCGGCCCCTTTTGCATCGTCGGACCGGATGTGGAGCTCGGCGACGGCGTGGTGGTGCACTCCCATGCCGTGATAGCGGGCCGGACGACGCTGGGAGAAGAGTGTCAAGTGTTCCCGTTCGCCTCCGTCGGCACCGTCCCGCAGCACCAGAAATATCACGGAGAGCCTAGCACCCTTACGGTTGGCCCAAGGACCATCATTCGCGAGCATGCGACCCTCAATCCGGGGACCGAGGGAGGAGTCATGGCGACACGCGTCGGGGCCAATTGTTTCTTGATGATCGGATCACACGTGGCACATGACTGCCAGATTGGCGACAACGTGGTCCTGGTGAATAACGTGGCACTGGGCGGTCACGTCACGATTGGCGACGGCGCCATCATTGGCGGTCAGTCGGCTGTGCACCAATTCGTGCGTATCGGCGCCTATGCTTTCATCGGCGGCATGTCCGGCATTGCCGCCGACGTCATTCCCTTCGGCATGGCGCTTGGATTCGGCCGTCGAGCGAATTTGTCCGGTCTCAACATCATCGGACTGAGGCGCAAGGGCTTTCCGCGCGAGCAGATCCACGAGTTGCGTCAAGCCTATCGCATGTTGTTCGCAAGCGAAGGAACGTTGCTGGAAAGGTTAGAGGATGTTGACAGCATGTTCTCGGCAAATCCGCTCGTGAAGCAAGTCATTGATTTCATCAATGCCGATTCGGAGCGCCAATTCTGCGTACCAGACAATGTCGTACCGCCCGACCGGTGACAGCGCGACGCCCCTCGGATCCGAAGCGAGCAAGATTGCAGGCCCGCTTGGGATCATAGCTGGACGGGGCCTGCTTTCTTGTGTGCTCGCAGACGCGGCGGCCGCGCGAGGACTTCCCCTGCACATCGTCGCTATCCGTGGCGAGGCACCGGAGGAGATCGAGCGTTTTCCGCACACCTGGATCAGATGGGGCGAGGTCGGAAAGCTGTTCGCGGCCCTCGATGATAATGGCTGCAACGATCTCGTCATTATCGGCGGGGTGAACCGACCGGATTTCGCCAACATCAGCTTCGATCTCGCTGCGCTCAAGGCTCTGCCGTTCATCCTTAGCCTCGGCAAAGGTGGCGACGACCATGTGCTCTCGAGAATCGTCCGCTACTTGGAAGATAAGGGTTATCGAGTACATGGGGCAGGCGAGGTGGCGCCCGATCTTCTGGCCGGAGCGGGGCGGCTCGGTAACAAGACGCCATCGGCAGACGATCGTGCCGACATCGATGTGGGATTCAAGGTAGTGAGCGCGCTCGGCAGGCTCGACATTGGGCAGGCCGCTGTCGTCGTCAAAGGCCACGTACTTGCCGTTGAGGCCGCCGAAGGAACTGATGCGATGCTTATCCGTTGCGCCGAGCTTCGTCAGTCGGGCAGGACAGGACGCCACACCCACGCTGGCGTCCTCGTCAAGGCGCCCAAGCCCGGGCAGGAGGAGCGCGTGGATCTACCCACCATTGGTCCTGACACGGTACGCAACGCAGCGGCAGCCGGCCTTGCCGGCATCGCGGTCGCGGCAGGTCGCGTGCTGATGGCCGACCGCACGGCCACGATCAAGGCCGCCGATCAGCTTGGCCTCTTTCTCGTTGGCGAGACGTTGCCGACCGCGTCCGACAATCCCTAGGCGCGCTGCTCAGCCGGCACGTAGGGACGTTCCACGGCACCGGTGTAGAGCTGGCGCGGCCTGCCGATACGCTGCGACGGATCCTCAATCATCTCCTTCCATTGCGCGATCCAGCCCACCGTGCGCGCAATAGCGAACAGGACAGTGAACATGTCGGTCGGGAAGCCGAGCGCCTTCAGCGTGATGCCCGAATAGAAGTCGATGTTCGGATAGAGCTTCTTCTGGATGAAATAGTCATCCGACAAGGCAATACGCTCGAGTTCGAGTGCGACCTTGAGGATCGGATCGTCGCCGTGGCCCACGGCATCGAGCACCTCATGGCAGGTCTTCTGCATAATCTTCGCCCGCGGGTCATAGTTCTTATAGACGCGGTGGCCGAAGCCCATGAGCCGGAAGGGATCGCTCTTGTCCTTTGCGCGCTTGATATATTCCGGGATACGATCGACCGTCCCGATCTCCTGCAACATCTGAAGCGCAGCCTCGTTGGCGCCGCCATGGGCTGGCCCCCACAGGCAGGCAATGCCAGCAGAGATGCAAGCAAAGGGATTGGCTCCAGATGAGCCGGCAAGGCGGACGGTAGAGGTCGATGCGTTCTGCTCATGGTCCGCGTGCAGGATGAAGATGCGGTCCATGGCGCGCGCCAGGATCGGATCGACCTTGTATTCCTCGCATGGCACGGCGAAGCACATGTGCAAAAAGTTCGCCGCGTAACTGAGCTCGTTGCGCGGATAGATGAAGGGCTGACCGATCGAATATTTGTAGGCCATTGCGGCGATGGTCGGCATTTTCGCAATCATGCGGATCGATGCCATCTCGCGCTGGGCGGGATCCTTGATGTCGATCGAGTCGTGATAGAAGGCCGAGAGCGCGCCTACCACGCCGACCATGACGGCCATGGGATGTGCGTCGCGCCGGAACCCGGTGTAGAACCGGGTCATCTGCTCGTGCACCATCGTGTGTTTCACGATGCGGTCGTCGAATGCGCGATATTGCTCCCGGGTGGGAAGCTCTCCGTAGAGCAGCAAGTAGCAGGTCTCGATGAAGTTGCCATGCTCGGCGAGCTGGTCGATCGGGTAGCCGCGATAAAGCAGCACGCCCTTGTCGCCGTCGATGAAGGTGATCTTGGACTCGCAACTCGCCGTCGAGGTGAAGCCCGGATCGTAAGTGAAGCAGCCGGTGTCCTGATACAACGTGTTGATGTCGATCACGTCGGGCCCCATCGTGCCCTTGCGGATCGGCAAGTCGTACCTCACGCCGTCGATCAGGATAGATGCCTCGGCGGCGCCCGATGCGCGGAGGTTTTCTGCGACGCTCATCTAAAAGCTCCTCTGCGATCTTGGGAAGCTGGTCGCTAACGAACGCTGACGTTCTTAGAACCGTTGCGCCCTTAACGAACGCGTATTGCACTGCCACATATATTCGTCCCGTTTCTCTCGCAGTGCAACATGGCGATGCCCAAAAGTTAAGCAAGCAATTCACTGCACCTGATCGCGAATTCGAGCAAGGGACTCCTCGCGGCCTAGCACATCGAGCACATCGAAGAGTCCCGGCGATGTCGATTTGCCGGTGAGGGCTGCGCGGAGCGGCTGTGCAACTTTACCGAGCTTCCGTCCCGTCTCTTCTGCGAAGGTGCGGACCAGAGCATCGAGCGCCTCGGGCTTCCAAGACGGCGCGCCCTCAAGCCGAGGCAACAGGGCCGTGAGAGTCCCTCGTCCCGTAGTGTCCAGCAGCTTCTTGGCTTGCTCGTCGAGCTCGAGCGGCCGCCCGGCGAAGAGATAGGCGGCACTGTCGAGAAGCTCGACCAGCGTCTTGGCACGCTTCTTCAATCCCGGCATGGCGCGCTCCAGTTTGCGCCAGCCTTCATCACCAATGCGCTCCGCAAGTGCTGCCCCATTTGGAAGCTCAGGCAGACGCGCCTTCAGACGCGTCACAATTTCGGCATCAGGCGTCTCCCGCAAATAGTGGCCGTTCAGATTCTCGAGCTTGGCAAAATCGAAGCGCGCGGCCGAGCGACCGATTGCGTCGAGATCGAACCATTTGACCATCTCCTCGGTGGACATGATCTCGGCGTCGCCATGGCTCCAGCCGAGCCGGACGAGATAGTTCCGCAGTGCCGCCGGCAGATAGCCCATGGCGCGATAGGCCTCCACGCCAAGCGCGCCGTGACGCTTGGATAGCTTGGCGCCGTCAGGCCCGTGGATGAGCGGCACATGAGCGAAAACCGGGGTGTCCCAGCCGAGCGCCTTATAGATCTGCGTCTGACGCGCGGCATTGGTCAGGTGATCGTCGCCGCGGATGACATTGGTAATCGCCATATCGTGGTCGTCGACAACGACAGAGAGATTGTAGGTGGGGGAGCCATCGCTCCTCAGGATGACGAGATCGTCAAGGTCCTTGTTGGCAAATACAACGCGGCCTTGCACGCGATCTTCGATGACTGTCTCGCCCTCGCGCGGCGCCTTGAAGCGAATGGCTGGTTCGATGCCTGGCGGAGCCTCTGATGGATCGCGATGCCGCCAGGTGCCATCGTAGCCCGGAGCGCGGCCTTCGGCGCGCGCCTCTTCGCGCATCGCCTGAAGTTCCTCGGCGGTCGCGTAGCAGCGATAGGCCTTGCCCTCTGCGAGCAACTGCTCGGCGATTTCGCGGTGACGCTCGGCGCGCGCAAGCTGGTAAACAGGCTCGCCATCCCAATCGAGCTCGAGCCAGCGCAAGCCATCGAGGATGGCGAGGATCGCGCCCTCGGTCGAGCGGGCTTGGTCGGTGTCCTCGATGCGCAGCAGCATCTTCCCGCCTGTGTGCTTGGCGTACAGCCAATTGAACAGGGCGGTCCGCGCACCGCCGATATGGAGATAGCCCGTCGGCGAAGGCGCAAAGCGCGTGATGACCTTTTCGCTCATAGCTCCTGAAGGGCTAGGGGGCTGATGGGCGCGTGATGTAGCATGGGCGGTAGATGCGGGTAAGGGCGGGGCGAAGAGGCGGCCAGTGCCATTGAGCATCGACCATGACGGGGCGGGGCGAAGAGGAATGGGGCCTGGGCCAGCCAAAGGCCGAGGCGGGCTGGCATCGCTTATCCTAGCCACACTCGCTCGCACGCTCGCGCAGGAATCGGACCGCTGGTTCCTATGGCTTCGCGTCGTGTTGTCGGCGGGATCTTCACCTATTTTGCCCTCCCCAATGAGCCCGATGGGCGCGTAGGAGTGGCGCTCTTGCTTGCCGCAGTTGGGCTGTGCCTTGGGTTCCGCAATGTCCCCACGGGACTTGCCTTTGCCGGCGCCTTCCTCGCCTTCGCGAGCGGCTTCGCCATAGCCAAGCTCCGCACGGAGATGGTCCGCGCACCGGTCCACGCGAGAGCTGCGCTATGCTGGAGTAGGCGGCTATGTCGAGGACCATGAGCTGCGCGACAACGGCCGCACGTGTCTTACTTTGCGCGTTATCTCCTTAGGTGAGTTGAGACCTGAGCAGCGCCCCTATCGCGTGCGCGTCTCCGTGCCGGCGGAGAAAGCCGCAAATATCCGCATCGGAGAGGCGATAGCGCTTAGTGCGACGCTTGAGCCGCCGCCGGAGCCAGTCGAACCTGGCGGCTTCGATTTCGGCCGCCGCGCGTGGTCCGACCGGTTAGGCGCCACCGGCTACGCAACCAGCAAAATTACCCTCGGCCCCAGCGCCCTTAGACGTGAGAATATGGGCGTCAATTGATGTGCCAAGGAGGTCAGTAGCGGCGGATCAGGCCGACGAGCCGCCCCTGCACCCGCACGCGGTCGGGACCAAAGATGCGCGTCTCGTAGCTCGGATTGGCGGCTTCGAGCGCGATGGAGTCGCCGCGCCGCCGCAAGCGTTTCAGCGTCGCTTCGGCTTCGTCCACAAGGGCCACAACGATATCGCCGTTATTGGCGTCCTCGCATTTCTTCACAATGATGGTGTCGCCTTCGAGGATGCCGGCCTCGATCATGGAATCGCCTTTGACCTCGAGCGCATAATGCTCGCCCTTACTGAGAAGCTCGGGCGGTACTTCGATGGTACTGAGCCTTGTTTGGATTGCGTCGATTGGCACGCCGGCAGCGATCCGGCCCATGACCGGGACGCTCACGGTCTGGGGCAGGCTCTCGCCATCGCTAACCTGAGGCACGCGACCGAGGCTGCCCTCGATTACGCTGGGCGAGAAGCCGCGGGTGCGCTGGGCAAGGCCCTGGGGCACCGACTCGGGCAGGCGGACAATCTCCATGGCGCGCGCCCTGTGGGGCAGGCGGCGCACAAAACCACGCTCTTCAAGCGCGGTGATAAGGCGGTGAATGCCCGATTTGGACCTCAGGTCGAGCGCCTCTTTCATTTCGTCGAAGGAGGGTGGAACGCCGGTTTCCTTCAACCGCTCATGGATGAACATGAGAAGCTCTTTTTGCTTCGGTGTGAGCATCTGGTCCCCTTTTGAGCGATTTGGACTCGGATGGTTCGACGTCTAGTGGATCGGAATCGTCGCTGTACAAATCATGAACAGTTTATCTGTTCTGTTTGTGTTCTGCAAGCGGGGAATACCACAAAATGCAGTAGAGGCCACCAGAAGGTGTCGAAGTCGCGTGATTCGGGTTTCCAGCGCCTTAATCGTGGTTGAGCGGGATAATCCCGACCCGCGCGCCAGACGGTAGGGCGGGCGCATCCGGTGCTCGCACGATTAGGCAGTCGGCACGAGCAAGCTCGGCAACAAGGGAGGAGTCCTGCGAGGGCAGGGGACGCACGACCCGCCTCCCGTCCTCGCGCCATTCGGAGATCGCTCTCATGTAATGCTGGCGCTCTCCATTGGCTTCGAGCGCCTCGCCGAGCACCGCCTCTGGCAACGGTCGAGCCGCCGTGGCGAGCCCAAGCATCGCCGCCAGCATCGGCACGAGAAACACATGAGCGGTGATCAGCGCCGAAACTGGATTTCCCGGCAAACTCAAGACACGCTGGCTCCCGAGCCTGCCGTAGAGAAGCGGCATGCCGGGCCGCATGGCGATCTTCCAAAAATCGATCTCAAGCCCTTCCGTCTTGAGCGCGCTGGCCACTAGGTCGCGCTCGCCCACAGAGGCGCCTCCCGCAGTCACCAAGATATCAGCAGCACTGCCGGCCCGCGCGAGCGTGACCAGGCTCTTGGGATCGTCCTTGGCGATGCCGAGGCTCATAGGCTCGCCGCCAGCCCGTGCTACCAGCGTAGCGAGTCCGATTGGCACCGAGGAGACGATCTGATCCTTGCCAAGCTCTGAACCCGGCGGAACCACCTCATCGCCGGTCGCAAGGATCGCAACCTTAGGCTTACGGCGCACCGGAAGCTCGGCATGGTTCATGGCGGCGGCGAGCATCAGCTCGCGCGGCCCAAGCCTTGTTCCGGCGGCAAGCAAAACTTCTCCCTGCTTAAAGTCCTGTCCACGCGGGCGGACATACCGGCCTGGCTCTGCGGCCTTGGCGATGACCACGCCGTTGGTCTTCTCGGCATACTCCTGGATGACGATGGTGTCGGCGCCTTCGGGCACAGGCGCCCCGGTGAAGATCCGCACCGTCTCGCCTTGCCCGACTTTGCCATCGAATCCCGCGCCCGCCGCCGAGATGCCGATCAGCCTGAGCGTTGCAGGCAGCACCGCAACGTCCTCCGCTCGTGCGGCGTAACCGTCCATGGCGGAAGCATCGAAAGGCGGCTGGGTCAGGAGGGCAGCGAGGTCTTCGGCGAGCACCCTGCCGTTGGCACTATCGAGGGCCACCGACTCAGCGCCAAGCGGCTCAAGCCCCTGGGTCACACGGGCCAGAGCTTCGGCAACAGAGAGAAGGGCCATCAGCGCTTGAAATGACCGGAGCGGCCGCCGGTCTTCTCGACGAGGCGGAGGCCAGAGAATGACATGGCCCGATCCACGGCTTTCACCATGTCGTAGATAGTGAGGCAGGCGATCGAGACTGCGGTCAGCGCCTCCATCTCGACCCCGGTCTTGGCGTCGACCTTGGCGCTTGCCTCGACTTTCAGCCCGGGCGGGTCGCGCGACGGCTCGAAGTCGATGGTGACCTCAGCCAAGGGGAGAGGATGGCAAAGCGGGATCAGCTCGGCCGTCCGCTTGGCAGCCATGATCCCGGCGATCCGGGCCGTAGCCAGCACGTCGCCTTTGGGCGTATTGCCCCCAAGGATGAGGTCAAGCGTCTTTGGCGACATTGAAACGAAGCCCTCGGCTCTTGCCGCGCGGGACGTGACCTCCTTGGGCGAGATATCGACCATGCGCGCCTCGCCCGCGTCGTTGAAGTGGCTTAGGCGGGTGGTCATTGCGCAGCCTCGGCGCGCTCCGTAGAGCCGGTGAGGAGCAAGCGGGTCGCTGCCGCCACGTCGTCCTGGCGCATCAGGCTTTCACCTACAAGAAACGCGCGAACGCCATGTGACGCCAGCCGCTCAAGGTCTGCATGGGTGAAGATGCCGCTCTCAGCAGCGACGATGCGGTCGGACGGCACGCGCGGAGCAAGACGCTCAGTGGTGGCGAGCGTTGTCGCGAAGGTCTTGAGGTCGCGGTTGTTGATCCCGATGAGCTTAGTCTCGAGGTTCAGCGCTCGCTCGAGCTCAGTTTCGTTATGCACCTCGGCAAGCACATCCATGCCGAGGTCATGTGCGCTGCTCGTCAGATCTTTCGCCGTCTGGTCATCAACGGCGGCCATGATGATCAAGATGCAGTCGGCGCCCCAGGCCCTCGACTCCAGCACCTGATAGATGTCCAGCATGAAATCCTTGCGCAAAACAGGCAGCCGTGTCGCGTTGCGCGCCGCGGTGAGGTATTCGAGCCGTCCCTGAAAGGAGGGCGTGTCGGTCAGAATCGAGAGGCAAGCCGCGCCTCCTGCCTCGTAAGCCCGCGCGAGAGGAGGCGGATCGAAGTCGGCTCGGATCAGGCCCTTCGACGGGCTCGCCTTTTTGATTTCTGCGATGAGCGCAAATTCGCCTTTGCCGATGCGCGACTGCAGGCCGTTGGCGAAAGGACGGACAGGGGAGGCGGCTCTCGCTCGGGTGCGCATGGCATCGGGGCTTGCCGCGTCCTTGGCGGCAGCGATCTCCTTGCGCTTATAAGCGAGGATGGTGTCGAGCACTTGTGCCACGGCGTTAGACTTTATCACGGCTGAGCTTAACCAGCGCCTCAAGCACCCCCATGGCCTTGCCGCTGTCAATGGATTGAGCGGCCAGCGCCACCCCTTCGCGCAGCGTGTCGGCCTTGCTCCCGACAAGCAATGCCGCCGCCGCATTCAACAGCACAATGTCCCTGAGCGGGCCTTGGTTTCCTTGTAGCACGGCGCGGATATGAGCGGCGTTCTCCACCGCATCGCCGCCGATCAGGTCATGAGGTTTCGCCTCGGGCAATCCGGCATTGCGCGGCGAGATCCGGAAGGTCGCGACCTTGCCGCCGTCGAGCACTGCAACATGGCTGATATCGGTGGTCGTCAGCTCGTCGAGGCCATCGGCGCCGTGCACGACCCAGGCCCGCTTGACTCCCAACAGACCGAGCACGCGGGCGATCGGCTCGACCCACTCCTCGCCGAATACGCCGACGACTTGATATTTGGTGCCCGCCGGATTGGCGAGCGGGCCGAGCAGATTGAAGATCGTGCGGATGCCAAGCTCGCTTCTCACTTTTGCGACGTGGCGCATGGCGGCGTGATGGGCCGGTGCGAACATGAAGCCGAGACCACAAGCCTCGATGCAGCGGGCAATGGTCTCAGGTGCACACTCGATATTGACGCCGAGCGCGGTCAGCACATCGGCGGAGCCAGAACTTGATGAGATCGAGCGGTTGCCGTGCTTGGCGACGGGAACGCCTGCGCCGGCAACCACGAAAGCTGCACAGGTCGAGATGTTGTACGTGCCCTTGGCGTCGCCACCGGTGCCGCAGGTGTCAACTGATCCCTCAGGCGCACGTACCGGAGTGGCTCGGGCTCTGAGCGCGCGGGCGGCGCCGGCAATCTCCTCAACGGTCTCGCCCCTGACGCGCATTCCCATCAGTAGCGCACTAATCTGCGCGTCGGTCGCGAGACCCGACATGATCAGGTCGAAGGCTTCGGCCGCTTCTGCTTGGGTGAGGCTTTGCCCTGAGGCGACTTTGGCTATGGCTTTGCTGAGATCGGCAGTGCCGGAGGTCTCCGCCAGCGCCGGCCTAGAGGACACCGGCTGTTTCTCTGTGCGCCGAGCCCCGCGCACGCCGCTCGACACGCGCAAGGTCGAGGAAATTGGCAAGCAGTTGATGGCCATGCTCGGAGGCGATGCTCTCCGGGTGGAACTGCACCCCATGCACCGGGAAGCGCTTGTGCTGGAGGCCCATGATCACCCCGTCAGCCGTCTCAGCCGTAACCTCGAGGGTGTCGGGGAGAGAGAACCGCTCAACGACGAGCGAGTGATAGCGCGTCGCTGAGAAGTCCTGCGGCAGTCCGGCGAAGACGCCCTTGCCGGTATGATGCACCTTCGAAAGCTTGCCATGCATCAGGGTGGGGGCCCGCACCACGCGCCCGCCATAGATTTGACCGATGGCCTGATGTCCGAGGCAAACGCCGAGGATCGGTACTACTGGGCCAGCGCGCTCGATCAACTCGAGGCAGATGCCGGCGCGGTCCGGGTCGCAAGGTCCGGGCGACAGCACGATGGCCTCAGGTCCCTCGGCTAGGACCTCGTCCACACTCACCTTGTCATTGCGGTAGACGCGCGTCGACGCGCCCAATTCGCCGAGGAAGTGGACGAGATTGTAGGTAAAGCTGTCGTAGTTATCGATCAGCGTCAGCATAGGGTGGTGTTACGCTTGAGGTGAGCGGCCCGTCAAGGGCGCCAGCGGCGCGGCAGGCTGCCGGCAGTGCGGCGCACTCTAGGCGCGCAGGTCTTTTGGCGCGAGAAACAGGTTCAACGTTCCGCTGTTGACGGCGATGCTGCTCCAGAGCCCGCTCGGAAAGTTGATCACGGCAAGTGCGGCGGTGGGAAATTTCTCCCGCAGGCGATCACGAAAATGCTTCGGCCCTGCGCCCACGAGATCGAGCGCGAAGCTGTGGAGTTCGGGGTTGTGGCCGACGATCATCACCCGGCTTGCTCCTGGAGGGATCTCCCTTACCCTTTGTAGCAACTCTGCCGGACTAGGGTGATAGAGGCGATCCTCGTAGACCACTTTTGGCTCGATCTTGAGCTCGGGCAGGACGAGAGCGAGGGTATCGCGTGTCCGCCGCGCCGAGGAGCAGAGCACGAGATCCGGCTCGATCCCGCGTTCGGCCATTGCCTTTCCCATCAGCGGCGCGTCATTAACCCCGCGGGTGGCAAGCGGGCGGTCCTGGTCCGGGAGGGATGGGGTCTTCCAGCTCGACTTTGCGTGGCGCAGCAGACTGAGTGTGAGCATCCGCCCGGGCCTCTATTGGCCGCGCTTGGCGCGTGCTGCGAAGCGTACCGCCTCGTCGGCAGCCTTGAACAACGCGCGGGCCTTGCTCACGCACTCGGCTTGCTCGTGCTCAGGCACCGAGTCGGCGACGATGCCGGCACCCGCCTGCACATACATAGTGCCGTCCTTCACCACTGATGTCCTGAGCACGATGCAGCTGTCCATCTCGCCGTCAGCCGAGAAATAGCCCACGCAGCCCGCGTAGGGCCCGCGTGCAGCATCTTCGAGCTCATCGATGATCTCCATCGCGCGCACCTTGGGTGCGCCTGAGACGGTGCCGGCCGGGAAGCCCGCCATTAGCGCATCGACGACATCGAAGTTCGGCGCAAGCTTCCCTTCCACGTTCGACACGATATGCATGACCTGGCTGTAATATTCGAGGAAGAAGGAATCGGTAACGCGCACGCTGCCGACCTCAGCCACGCGGCCGACGTCGTTCCGCCCAAGGTCGAGTAGCATCAGATGCTCGGCGCGTTCCTTGGCGTCGGCGAGAAGCTCTTCGGCGAGCTTCCTGTCCTCTTCCGGTCCCTCGCCGCGCGGCTTAGTGCCGGCGATCGGTCGGATCGTGACCTTCCCATCACGCACCCTCACCAAGATCTCGGGGCTTGAGCCAACCACAGCAAAATCGCCGAAGTTCAGGTAGTAGAGGAACGGAGAGGGATTGACGCGCCTCAGTGCGCGATAGAGCGCAAACGAGGGCAGCGTGAATGGCGCCTCGAAGCGCTGACTGAGCACCACCTGAAAGATATCGCCGGTGGCAATGTAATCCTTGGCGCGCTTGACCTTCGCCATATACGCGTCCGGCGTGGTGGTGGCTCGGGGCGCAGGATGAGTGGCGTCAATATCAGGTTCGCCGCTATGCGGCAGAGGTTGCTCGAGCCGTTCCAAGACGAGGTTCAGCCGATCCGCGGCACGCGCGTAGGCCGCCTTGGCGCTCACTCCCGGCGCTGGCCTCACCGGCGTAACGATCGTCATCTCGTCCTTCACGCTGTCGAAGATCACAATCAGCGTCGGTCGCACCAGGATCGAGTCGGGAAGGCCGAGCGAGTCTGGCTTCTGTTCCGGCAGGTGCTCGATCAGCCGCACTGTGTCGTAGCCCATATAACCGAAGATGCCTGCGGCCATCGGCGGGAGCTCAGCCGGGAGCGCGATTGCCGACTCGGCAAGCAGGGCCCGGAGCGAAGTAAGGGTCGGCAGCGGTGACGGCGCAAATGCGCTCGGATCCACTTGCGGTGCGCGGTTGATCTCAGCCTTGGCCCCGTCAGCGCGCCAGATCAGGTCCGGCTCGCAACCGATGATGGAGTAGCGCCCACGCGTGGCGCCTCCTTCGACCGATTCGAACAGAAAGCTGTTAGGCCGCTCGTGGGCGAGCTTTAGCATGGCTGAGACGGGCGTCTCGAGATCGGCGACTATGCGCGTCCAAGCCACCTGGGGCACGCCTTCCTCGTACTGGTGCGAAAAGCCTGGAAAGTCCGGCTCGATTGGATGAGTTCCGCCGTGCTGCGGTAACCGCATGACGGAGGCCCGTGCCTGGCTCATGGCTCTTCACTCGTGCCCACGAGCTTTGCAAGCGCCTGCTCGTTAACGCTCACCCCATAGCGGTTTTCCAACGCGCTGAAATATTCGGCGACAACATCTTCGCCGATGAGTTGGCCTATCTGCTGCTTGAGCCGTGCGGTCTCGCTTGGATTAAGCTGAGGCGGAGGCGTGACCTTGTCGACCTGGAACACAATGCGCCCCTCTTCGACGCCCGAGGGCGCCGATCCGTAACCCTTCTCCGGTAAGCTGAAGGCCTGAGCGACCGCGGCGGGAAGCACGTTCACGGTAATGCTGTCGCGCTTCAAAGGATCACTGGTGAGGACCTGCTGATTGAGATCCTTGGCGACGTCTTCGAGACTCTTGCCTCCGCTCAAGCTGTTGACCAAGTCCTGCGTGTATTTCGCAAGCTGGGTGTGCACCTCCTCAGTCTTCCAATCCTTCGTCGCTTCGTCCTTGACTTGATCGAAGGGCTTGAGTTGCTCGGGGATCACGCCCAACACTTCATACCAGATGACCCCGTCGTCCTTAGCGTCGATCGGATCGTTCTCAACTCCGACATCGGTGGAGAAAACCGCGTTGAGCACATCCTTTTGCGCCGGTAGCGTTACGGTCGATCCGTCCGGCTTCTTGCCCTGGCGGTCGACCTGATCGATGAGGACGTAGTTGAGCTTCAGCTTGTCGGCGATCTCGGAGAGCTTCGAACCCGACGCGAGCTGGTCCTCGATCTTGTCGTGCAAATCGAAGATGGCGCCCGACGCGCGCTCTTTCAGAATCTTCTTCTCGAGATCGGCCTTGGCCTCTTCGAAGCTCGGGCTCTTGCCGGGCTCAATCTCGGTGACGCGCAGCAAGACGACGCTGCCGAGGCTGCCGGTGATCGGCTCGCTGACTTTGTTCTGTTCGAGCTTGAAGGCGGCATCGCCCATCGCGGGGTCGGCGAGCTCGGCGCGTGTCACTTTGCCTAGGTCGATATCGGCGTCGCTCACGCCTTGCTCCTTGGCGACGGCCGCGAAATCGGTGCCGGATTGAATCTTCTGATAGGCGGCGTCGGCGGCGGCCTTGTCGGGGAAGGAGATTTGCTGGACGTGCCGTTTCTCGGGGGTGCCGAGCTGGTCCTTGCTTGCCTCGAATGCCGCTCTCACGTCGCTATCTTTGATCTGAACCTCGTTCTTGACCGTCTCAGGCGTTACCGCCAGCACGCCGATCTTGCGATATTCGGGTTGCGTGAACTTGCCGCGGTGGTTGTCGTAGTAGCGCTTGAGATCCTCGTCGGTCGGGTCGGGGATGGTTCCGGCGGCGCTCTGCGGAACCAGCACGTAGCGGAGCGTCCGTGTCTCGCCGTTGAAATTGTTGAGGGCGGTGACCAGGACGTCAGGGCCGGCAGCGACCTTGCCAACCGTGGAGAGAATCTGCCGGCGTAGATTGCGCTCGCGAAGTGAATCGATATAGCCCTGCTCGTTAATGCCCATTGCCTGCAGCGTCTGCTGGAACAGCGCGGGGCTAAAATTCCCGGACGGATCCTTGAAGGCGGGATCCTTCATGATCTCGTCGAGAATTGCCGTATCGCCGATGGCAAGATGTAGCGCGCGGGCATGCGCGTCGACGGCGGCACCGCCGATTAGCCGCTCCATTACCCGGCTGTCGAGCCCAAGCGCCCGGGCCTCTTGCAGGCTCAAGCTTCGACCGGCCTGCGAGCTCATGGCTCTGAGCACATCCTGCTGGGCACGCATGTATTCGCGTGGACCGATCTTGGTGTCGCCGACGGTTATGAGGTCTTGGCTGCCAAAGCCCTGGAACCAGCCGGCAGGGAACCAAATGATGAAGCTCGCAATCAGCAAGAGGACGAAGATGACGCCAATGACGCCGCCAGCCGATTTGCGCAAAGAGTCGAGTGCCACGCGTAGCCTGCTTTCTATTCCTGTTTGCCAAAGCCGCGCTGGAGTCCGATTGCTTGGACAACCCCGCGCGGCGGCGGCATCATAGGTAGCAAGGGGAGACCCGGCAAGGCGGCGCGAGCTCTTGGCGGCGGTTCGAAAACCGGCCTGCCAAGAAGGGCCGGCAGAGGCGGGGGTAAAGACATGGCAGGGATCAGGCCGCTTGTTGCGGGCAATTGGAAGATGAACGGCCTTGGCAGCGCCTTGGCCGAGCTTAGAGCCTTGAATGTCCGCTTCACGCGGGGCCCGGTGCCCGAAGCTGACATCATGGTG
>DATFVO010000149.1:0-3766 GCA_035260265.1 Methyloceanibacter sp. | reverse complement strand
CTTGCGCAATTGGTGTGCAGCTTATGTGCAGCGCACCTGCAAGCCTCATCCGCTCACTGAATTTTCAAGGATGAGCTGCTGCGTAAAGCAAGGCCTGCTCTGCAGGTCTGGTCAAGGCCGACGAAGCCACCGTCAACGTCTGCTTGCGGATGAGACAGGGGTCGTTGCCCTTGACGCCCGCATCAGCATCGAGCCAAGCGAAGTCGAGATGGAAGGACCCAATCCGCGTCTCGCCATCAGGCCTTACCCCAACCAATGGGAACGCTGGGCCGACACCGAGAGCGGCGAGCGCATCTTCATTCGCCCGATCAGGCCCGCCGACGAGCATCTCTACGGCGAGTTCGTCGCCAAGCTGTCGCTCGAGGACATCAGGTTCCGCTTCCTCGCGCCGCGCAAGGAATTCTCCCACAAGTTCATCGCGAGATTCACGCAGATCGACTATGCCCGGGCCATGGCTTTCGTGGCGCTGAACAAGGAGCAGAACGAACTACTGGGCGTTACCCATCTCGTCGCCGATCCCGACTACGTGAAGGGCGAATACGCCATCATGGTGCGCAGCGACCTCAAAGGCACCGGCATCGGCTGGATACTGATGCGCCATCTCATCACCTACGCCGAAAACGAAGGCTTGCGTGAGTTGAACGGCGATGTGCTGCAAGGCAACCAACGCATGCTCGAGATGTGCCGCACTCTCGGCTTCGCCATCTCACCCGATCCGGGGGATTTATCGATCCTCAAGGTGCGACTTACCCTGCCCTCCCGTCTGCGAGCTGCAACTGAGGCCGCCTGCTAGCGGACCGATGCGAGGTGCTCGGTCAGATCGTGGTCGTGGATTTTGGTCAGATCCTTCTGTAGGTCGTTGACCACGAGCTTCGCCATTTGATTGGAGAGCTTGTCTTTAAGCTCAGTCAGCACGCGTGGCGGCGCAACGAGCACCAGCCCATCGAACTGGCCGCGCTTATGCTCTTCCTCGAGATGGCCGGCCACGAGCTTGACGAAGTCCTCTTTTGCGGCCTGATGCAGATCGCGGCGCGGCTCGATCGCATGGCGCGCCGGCGAGGCGCTTTCCTTTGTTCTCGGCGGACGATCGCAACCGAGGTCATGGGCACGCTTGTGCAGCTCCGATGCGACGAAGCTGGACACAGTCCTAAATTCTCCGCGCTCATCGCGCTCGACGAAACGAGCCCTGCCGCCATCGGCGATGACGTACCAAATCTTCGCATGCATCATGGTGCGACGCTCCTCGCTATTAACCGATCGTGCGCATTAGAGTTCGCTGACTGTCAACGTATGCGCTGCAAGCGCTACTTCGACTCTCGCAGGGTGAGAATATAGGCCGCGAGGTCGGCAAGTTCGCTCTGGGTCAGCGGGATGGTGGGCATTGGGTGCTTGGGTAACACGATATGCGCCATGATCGAGCCGGCAGTCTGCCCTTCTTTGTTAGCGATCTCGGGGAAGCTTGGGACATCGGCATTCGCCTGTTGCTGCTCGCCGGTGCCGACGAGGTGACAATTCGAGCAGAGGTTTCCCGCCAGCTTTTTGCCATATTCGGCATCCGGTGCGCTCGTCCCAGGCTGGGCAAATGCCTGGGCCATCCCGAGCAGCAATGCCAGGCCGAGAATGACAAGGATGCGCGCGCCCATAGTGAAGCCTCCGCCTGTCGCCCGTCTTATATATAGATGCAGGATATATAGATGTCGGAACACTACACCCGACGGAGGACGAAATGGCCGGAAAAGACGCCGAGATGCCGAGCCAGCAGGCGCTGAGCGAGGATATTCAGGAGATTGCCAAGCACCTTGCCGCGCTGCGCAAGGATCTGGAGGCCTTGACCGGGCAGATCAGGCGTACCGGCGACCATCAACTCGAGCGCGTGCAGGACACGGCCGGCGAGGCACTCAAAGCCGTCGAGGATGCCGTCAGGCAGAACCCTTTCTCCTCGCTCGGCATCGCACTCGGCGTGGGCTTCCTCGTCGGCATCGTGCTCAGGCGCTGAATTTCCGTTCTTAGACCAGCCGCCACCCTTCGGTTTGGCTCGTGTGGGTGCGCGCATGCCGGTAGAGGGGCCCTTTGACGGCTTCCACAAGAACCAAATAGGCGGCGATAGCCCCGATGAGAAGCAGGTAAAAGCCTAGTGGCGGTTCCTGAAAGCCGAAGGCAGCTCCGAGCGGCGTCAGCGGAATGATCAAGCCGATGAGAACCACGCCGACTGTAAGCCCGGTTAATAGCGGATGCGGCGTACTTCGCCACGGCGCACCGCGTGTCCGAATGACAAATATGACGAGAGATTGGGTGGCCAGGGATTCGATAAACCAGCCGGTTTGAAACATTGCCGCACCTGCGCCGAATAGGGTGAGCAGCGCGAAGAAGGTAAGAAAATCGAAGATCGAGCTTACCGGCCCGAGCACGAGCATGAAGCGCTCGATGAATTTTATGTCCCAATGGGCGGGCTTCTGTAGCGCCTCGGCGTCGACATTATCGAACGGCACGCCAACTTCCGAGATGTCGTAGAGAAGGTTGTTAAGGAGCACTTGGGTCGGCAACATCGGCAAGAAGGGCAGAAACAGCGCCGCGCCGGCCATGCTGAACATATTGCCGAAGTTCGAGCTTGAGCCCATCAAGATATACTTGGTCGCGTTCTCCACCGTACGCCGGCCCTCGATCACTCCGTCGCGCACGACGCCGAGATCATGCTCAAGCAGCACGAGAGCCGCCGCTTCTTTGGCGACGTCCGCGGCGCTGTCGACGGAGATACCAACATCGGCCGCGTGCAGTGCGGAAGCATCGTTGATGCCGTCGCCGAGAAAGCCCACCACTCTGCCTGCGTGCTTCAAAGCGAGGAGAATACGCTCCTTCTGTTGCGGGCTGACGCGGCAGAATAAGTTGACCAAGCCGAGACGTGCGCGCAGCGTTTCATCGGTCATCTGCGCGAGCTCCTGTCCCATCAGGCAGCCTTTAACCTCGACGCCGATTTCATGGCAGATGTGCCGCGCAACGCGCTCGTTATCGCCGGTCAGAATTTTGACCTCGACTCCGATTGCCCCGAGGGCTCGTATGGCATCGGCGGCATCGCATTTTGGCGGATCGACGAAAAGGGCAAAGCCGGCAAATGTCAGCTTGGTCTCGTCGCTGACCACGGCGTCTCTGTGGCTCCGACCCATCTCTCGGGAGGCCACGCCCAAAACCCGATAGCCGTCCTCGCCAAACCGTTCGAACATTTGCAGCAGATTGTGCCGCTCTTGATCGTCGAGCGGCCGGCATCTGCCGTCGGCCTGCTGGTACTCCACCGAGAGCTGGATGAGATCCTTCGGCGCGCCTTTGACCACAAGCAATCTCCTCGAGCATCATCAATGAGCACTGACACGCGGCGCCGCTCGAACTCGAATGGAACCTCGTCAATCTTGTGCCAAGCTTTTACGTCGAGTTCGCGATGGGCGAGGATGGCATCGTCGAGCGGGCTCTTAATGCCGCGCTCAAAGGCGCTATTGAGATAGGCAAGCCGGAACACTTCCCCGTCGTCGTTCCCACTGGCATCGACATGACCCATTAGGCGAATTTGGCCTCAGTGAGCGTCCCGGTCTTGTCGGTGCAGAGAACGTCCATGGCGCCGAGATCGTGGATGGCCGCGAGCCGTTTCACGATGACGCGATGTTGGGCAAGCCGCCTTGCGCCATTGGCCAGGGTCACACTGACCACCATGGGCAGAAGCTCGGGCGTCAGACCAACAGCGAGAGCCAAAGCGAACAACAGGGACTCAAGCCAAGGG
>DATFVO010000148.1:0-12497 GCA_035260265.1 Methyloceanibacter sp. | reverse complement strand
CTACGCTGCGGCGTCGGTCAGGGCGTGAACAATGTCCGAAACAACGGTCTTGACCAGCCGCTCGTCGTCCCCTTCCGCCATGACTCGAATCACGGGCTCGGTGCCCGACGGGCGGATGACGAGGCGCCCGGATTTGCCGAGCTTGGTCTTGCCGGCGCTGATCGCCCTTTGCACGCCCACATTGTCGAGCGGCGCGCCGCCGTTCTTGTAGCGCACGTTCTTCAGGACTTGCGGCAAGGGCTCGAAACGATTGCAGATCTCGCTCACCGGCTTGCCGCTCTGCGCCACCACGGCGAGGAGCTGAAGCGCGGTGACGAGGCCGTCACCCGTGGTCGAAAAGTCCGACAGCACGATATGGCCGGACTGCTCTCCGCCCACGTTGTAGCCATGCTCGCGCATGTGCTCCACCACATACCGGTCACCGACAGGGGTGCGGGCAAGGCTGAGATTGAGGCTCTCGAGATAACGCTCAAGCCCGAGATTGGACATCACCGTGGCGACGATGCCGCCGCCGGCGAGCCGCCCGCGCCGGAACCACGATTCGGCAATCACCGCCATGAGCTGATCGCCGTCGATGATGCGGCCTTTCTCGTCGACCATGACCACGCGGTCGGCATCACCGTCGAGCGCGATGCCGATATCGGCGCGCACCTCGTTGACCTTGCGGATCAGGTCGTCGGGCGAAGTCGAACCGCAGTCCTTGTTGATGTTCAAGCCGTTGGGATCGACGCCGATCTTGATGACTTCGGCGCCAAGTTCCCACAGAGCTTCGGGCGCAACTTTGTAGGCGGCGCCGTTGGCGCAATCGATCACCGCCCTGATGCCGTCGAAGCGGATGTTCTTGGGAAGCGTGCGCTTGGCGAATTCGATATAGCGCTCGCGCGCGCTGTCGATGCGGGTGGCACGGCCGATCTTCTCGGAAGCTGTCAGGAGCTCGGAGAAGTCTCCCTCCATCAGCTCCTCGATCGCCTCCTCTTTCTCGTCGGAGAGCTTGTAGCCATCGGGCCCGAACAGCTTGATGCCGTTATCGACGAAGGGATTATGCGAAGCCGAGATCATCACACCGAGATCGGCGCGCAGCGAGCGGGTCAACATGGCGACGGCAGGCGTCGGCATCGGGCCGAGCTGAAACACGTCCATGCCCACTGCGGTGAAGCCGGACACCAGCGCCGACTCGATCATGTAGCCGGACAGCCGCGTGTCCTTGCCGATCACCACGCGATGGCGATAGGAGCCGTTGGTGAAGAGCTTGCCTGCGGCCATGCCCACTTTGAGCGCCACCACCGAGGTCATCGGATGGGAATTGGCGCTGCCACGGATGCCATCCGTGCCAAAATACTTTCGAGCCATGACGGATTTCCCCCCGTCCACTCCCCCGGTCGGTGCCCGACCTTCGTCGAGGCCGTTCTGGCGCCTCATGGGATTATGCTCCTGCTCTAATACCTTCTCGTTCAAAAAATGTAAGCGAAAGTTACACTATTTGCGGCCGTACAGCTTGTGAATTTGCCTTAATTTTCAGTGCCGAACGTCGCAGCGTGCCAGACCGCTAGGCCTTGGCGGCTGCCCGCCACGTCATGCACCCTAAGAATCTGGATTCCTTGTGATGCAGCGGAGATGGCGACGGCCAAAGACCCGGGCTCGCGGCTTTTCGGCTGGTCGCCGCCGGAGATGCCTGCGATGAAGCGCTTGCGCGAGGCGCCGACCAGAAGCGGCACGCCGAGAGCATGGAACAGGCTGAGATTGGCAAGCAGGCGGAGCGTGTGCGCCATGGTCTTGCCAAAGCCAACACCTGGGTCGGCAGCGATCTTGGCATGGCTAATGCCGGCCGCTTCGGCGGCCTCAATGCACTGCTCGAGATAGTCGAACACTTCCAGCACCACGTCGGTATAGACGGGGTTGAGATGCATGGTCTTTGGCTCACCTTGCGCATGCATCAGGATGACGCTGAGGCGCGTCTCCGCGGCCACGGCAACGCTTTGCGGATCGTAGGTAAACGCCGACACGTCGTTGAGGATGGCGGCCCCTGCCTTTGCCGCGGCTCGCGCCACCTCGGCTTTGCGGGTATCGACCGAGATGACGGCTTTGAGGCCTGACAGGCCCTCCAGCACTGGCACGACGCGGGCAAGCTCCTCTTCCTCCTCCACGGCATCCGAGCCTGGCCGGGTGGACTCGCCGCCGATATCGATGATGGCAGCGCCGGCATCCGCCAGCTCGGCAGCATGGAGGATCGCCTCCTCCTTTGTGTCGTAGAGGCCGCCGTCCGAGAACGAGTCTGGCGTGACATTGACGATGCCCATGATGAGCGGGCGATCGAGGCTGAGACCGGCAAAGGGAGGGCGCGCAGCGGTCACGCGTCCAAGCACTTTACTTAGATCGGCATCGTGGGACTGTGCCAGTGAGCGCGCCGCGATGAGCCGCGTCTTGCTCTTGCTGGGCGCGCCTTCGATCAGCTCGGCCGCCGCGAATGCGATCGGGCCGCCGGCGAGAGGCAACGCCAAGCCGCTTGCCACAGCCTCGTTTGCGGTGGCGCCGTAGAGGAGTCCAACCGGCCTGAGATAGAGCTTCGCATCAACCATTGCTCAGCCTTAGCACAGCTTAAGCAACAACCGTCATGGCCGGCCTTGTCCCGGCCATCCACGATTTAGGTCGCGGCACTGGGGGCAAATCGTGGATGACCGGCACCTCGGCCGGGCATGACGATTTTAGGATTGAGGCTTAGACCTAGGTCGGCTGTGGCTCTAGACCGCCTGCGTCGGGCTCAGGCTCCGGCGGCGCTTTCTTGCCGCGTCCCGCAGCAGGAACGGCAGAGGCAGGCCCTGGCCGCGTGGTGGTCTCGGCAGTGAACTCGCGTACCGGCGGCTTGCCTTTGAGCAAGTCCTTAATCTCCTCGCCGGATAGCGTCTCGTATTCGAGCAAGCCACGCGCGATCGTGTGCAGATCGTCGATATGCTCCGAGATGATCTTGCGCGCGTGCTCGAACGCCTCGTCGACTAAGCGGTGAATCTCCTCGTCGACCATGGTCTGGGTCTCGTCGGAGAGATTCTGCTGCCGCGCAATCGAGTGGCCGAGGAACACCTCCTCCTCGTTGTCGCCATAAGCGAGTGGCCCGAGCTTGTCGCTCATGCCGTATTGCGTGACCATGGCGCGGGCAAGCTGCGTCGCCATCTTGATATCGGCGGCGGCGCCCGAGGTGACCTTGTCGTAGCCGAACACGAGTTCTTCGGCGACACGTCCACCCATGGCCACGGTGATGTCGGCCTTGAGCTTGGCGCGCGTGTAGGAGAGCATGTCGCGCTCGGGCAAGCGCATCACCATGCCGAGCGCGCGGCCGCGTGGGATGATGGTCGCCTTGTGCACCGGGTCTGACGCCGGCTGATGCAGCGCGACCAAGGCATGCCCGCCCTCGTGATAGGCGGTGAGCGTCTTCTCCTCCTCGGTCATCACCATGGAGCGGCGCTCGGCGCCCATCAGCACCTTGTCCTTGGCGTCCTCGAACTCGAGCTGCGTAACAAGGCGCTTGGAGCGGCGCGCGGCCAGCAGCGCAGCCTCGTTGACGAGGTTGGCTAGGTCGGCGCCTGAGAAGCCCGGCGTGCCGCGCGAGATCACGCGCAGGTCGACGTCTGGCGCAAGCGGCACTTTGCGCACATGCACCTTTAGGATCTTCTCGCGGCCGATGATGTCGGGACGCGGCACCACGACCTGACGGTCGAAGCGGCCGGGTCTCAGCAGCGCAGGATCGAGCACGTCGGGGCGGTTGGTCGCGGCGATCAGGATGATGCCTTCGTTGGCCTCGAAGCCGTCCATTTCGACCAGCAACTGGTTCAGCGTCTGCTCGCGCTCGTCGTTGCCGCCGCCAAGGCCTGCACCTCTGTGGCGGCCGACCGCGTCGATCTCGTCGATGAAGATGATGCAGGGCGCGTTCTTCTTGGCCTGATCGAACATGTCGCGGACGCGGCTCGCGCCGACGCCGACGAACATCTCGACGAAGTCAGAGCCCGAGATGGTGAAGAACGGCACATTGGCCTCGCCGGCGATGGCACGCGCTAAGAGGGTCTTGCCCGTGCCGGGAGGGCCAACCAGCAGCGCGCCGCGCGGGATGCGGCCGCCGAGCTTCTGGAATTTCTGCGGGTCGCGCAGGAACTCGACGATCTCCTGCAAATCCTCCTTGGCCTCGTCGACGCCTGCCACGTCATCGAAGGTCACGCGGCCATGGCGCTCGGTGAGGAGCTTAGCCTTGGACTTGCCGAAGCCCATGGCGCGTCCGCCACCCGATTGCATCTGGCGCATGAAGAAGATCCACACGGCGATGAGGAGCAGCATTGGGAACCAAGACACCAGCACGCCGAGCAGGGACGGAACATCGTCCTCAGACGGCTTGGCGGTGATCTTCACGCCCTTCTGGTTCAGCTTGTCGACCAGGTTCGGGTCGTTCGGCGCGTAGGTTTGGAAATTGCGGCCGTCGGTGAAGTGGCCGGTGATCTGGTTGCCGGCGATGGTCACATCCTGGATGTTGCCGCCCTCCACCTCGGAAAGCAGCTGCGAGAAGCTGATCTCATTGCCGCGGACATGCACGCCCGGGCTCTGGAACAGGTTGAACAGAGCAACGAGCAGCAGGAGGATGAAAACCCAGATGGCGAAGTTGCGGAAATTCGAGTTCATGAACTGACCTGACGGCTTGATCTCAGCATGGCCAGGCCGCCTTTGGAGCTTCGCCCCCAATGCAGGCACGAGCGTGACCTAAGCCTCGGTAACATAGGAACCTGTGGCTTCCTTGCCAAGTAAGCTACCGTAAAGGGTGCACGCTTTCTCAACAGCCTAAAAGCGAAGCCGTTCCACTCTCTTATCGCCGCTGACGAAGGTCGCACGGCAATCGAGGGCCACTTGGCTTTGACCAGACCCCAGCGCCGGCACGCCGATAAGGCTGTCTCCCCGCCAGCAGGAGGGAAGCGTTCGCCCTGCAAGTCGCGGGAGTGAAGCAAGCAAAGTGGAGCTGTCGCGCAACTCGCGTAAGCCTTGCTCGCCGAGTGCTCTGACGGTGATGGGCTCGTGCTCGTTCCTACCGAGCTCGATCCTGAACCGATTGTCCCATAGCGTCCTCTCCCCAGGCAGCACCCGAATGACAGGAAGGCCTTTCGCCCTTACCTCGCGGAAGATGCCAAGCCGGCCCGAGATCGGCTGGACGCGGCAGTGGCCAAGTGTGCGAGCCTTGGGTGGGCTCTCGGCGAGTGCGGCGAGCAAAGTTTCGAGCTTGGCAAGCCGCAAAGGCTCTTCGGCCCCGCCGATGATGGCGATGAGACGAGACAGAGCGCGAAGGGCGATTTCTTGCGGGGCGGACAAAACCGCTTCGCGGTCGATCACAGCGTAGCCGCCGGCGTTCACCTCGCTATAAGCCGCGAGGAATTCTTCGGCGGCATAGTCCAGCGCCTCGCGCGCGCGTCGCAAGCGCCGCGCCGACAGTGCCAGGGCCTCCGGCGTGAGGCCAAGCGCAGCAAGCGCCTCTGGACTCCCACGCACACGCGCGCGCTCAAAGCGATGGTCGGCGTTGCTCGGGTCGGAGGCAAAGCCGATGCCCTTCTCGGCCAGCGTCGCGACTAACCGCGCTTTCGGAACATTGAGCAAAGGCCGCAGCAGGACGATGCCTGCCCATAGGCCTCTCTCCGGAATCGCGGCGAGGCCATCGATGCCGCTGCCGCGCTTGAGCCGCATCAGGAAGGTCTCGGCCTGATCGTCGAGATGATGTGCGGTAACAAGCGCGGGAATGTCGTTGGCCTGACAATGAGCGGCCATGAGGTCGTAGCGCGCGGTTCGCGCCCTCGCCTGCAGGCTTGTGCTGTGTGTGCCTGTGTCCCAAGTGAGAATCGTATGCGGAAGCCGGAGGCTTGATGCCATGCGTCCAACCATAAGCGCCTCGTCGCGCGAAGAGGCGCGCAAGCCGTGGTCGACCATGAGGACCGACAGCTCAGGCCCCGAACGCTCCGCGGCGAGGCACCACGCCGCGAAGTGCATCAAAGCGAGGCTGTCAGGGCCGCCTGAGACAGCAAGCGCGACGCGCGGAAAAGCCTTAAGCGGCGCTAGCAGCTCTGTCGCCTCAGTGATCGAGATAGGTAGCGCGGTCATGTGTCAGCAGCGGGTCTTCTTCTGCTCGGCCTTGGCTTCGTCGCGGACGGTCTCAGGTGCCTTTGGAAATTTGGTCTTGAGCTCGCCGAAAGTCGAGCAGGCCGCCTCCTTCTGGCCGAGCGCTGCGAGCGACATACCGAGCCTGAGCAGCGTCTCAGGTGCCTTATCGCCGGACTTGTATTTCTTATAGCCCTTGAGGAAGGCGTCGGCCGCATTCTTGTACTGGCCGCGGTGATAGTAGCTCTCGCCGATCCAGTACTGGGCGTTTCCGGCGAGCGGATCCTTGGGATAGGTGTCGATCAGCTGGCTGAACGCGGCCTCGGCCCCGGCATAGTCGTTCTGCGACAGCGCACCGTAGCCCTTTTCATAGAGCGAGTGCACGTCGTTGCCGGGCAGCGCTGCTGTCACGCTCTGTGGCTGCCCCTCTTGAGCGCCGTGTGGCAAAAGGGGCTGCGGCGCTCCCGGTGGCAATGCCGCCGTCTGTTCTTCGCCGGGCTTTGGCCCGTACCATCGTGGTTTGGAGGTGTCCTCGCTATCCCCGGCGCTTCCGGCCATGGCGGCCATCGTCGCATCCGGTGGAGGCCCGGCGTCGCCCTGCCTTGCAGCCGGAGGATTGTCCGGCGAGAGCAGCACCGGGGCCTGCGCCGCCGGCGCCGCATTGAGCGCATTCAATCGTTGGTTGATCTGCTCAAGCTCGGCCGTGAGCGCGCCGATCTGCGTCTCGAGCGCGGCGACCCGCATGCCAAGCTCGCCTTGGCTGGAGGGCGGGTCGCCCGCGGGAGCGCCGGCGCCGGTGTCTTGCGGCGGCATGGCGCCGGGGTTTGATCGGACGAATGCGCCGACTAGCGCTTGCAGGTCGGCGAGCTTTTGCTCGACGCGCGAAAGCCGCGCTGCAATCGAATCGCCACCTTGCGGCTTGGCCGCCGGCGCTTCCACTGCAGCCGCGGGAACTTGTGGCGGGGTGTCTTGGGCGAAGCTTGGCAAAGCAACCAAGCTCAGGGCGAGGAGCCCAGCGGAAAACGTAAAAGCGAGGCGCGATGGCTTGCGCCGTGTGGGAACCAAGAGCGTCACGATGAGACCTTGCCGTTAGGTCGGCGCTGGCCGCCCTCGCATCGCGAGGACGCCTAACGCCGTGAACCATAACGCATTTGTCCGGCCCTTTGGGGCAAATCAGAGGCCAGAATCCAGAAGCCAGAACCGAGAAGTCCCTCGGGACACTGCGGGCCCCCTCGAACTTCTGGCTTCTGGCTTCTGGTGTTCTGACACCCGCAGGGTGGCTAGTACCGGGCAATCGCTGGGTTGTTCAACACGGCCTGGGCACGGCGATTCTGGGTCCAGCAGGACGGCTCGTCGCAAAGGGCGATCGGGCGCTCCTTACCATACGAGATCGTCTTGATTCGCGCCGCATTCACCCCCTGGCTTGCCAAGAAGGTCTTGACCGCCATGGCACGACGAGCGCCGAGCGCGAGGTTATACTCGCGGGTGCCCCGCTCATCAGCGTGGCCTTCGATTGTCACCCGGTATTGCGGGTATTGATTGAGCCAGCTCGCCTGATGGCCGAGGATGCTCTTGGCCTCGCCGCTAAGCGCCGAGCTGTCTTCCTCGAAATGCACGAGGTCCCCGACGTTAACCGCGAATTCCTGGGGCGACCCTGGCGCCGCAACCGAACCAGTGGTACCGATTCCGTATTCTTGCGGCTCTCCGTGGCGCGCGCAGGCAGCCATCAGCAAGGCAAATGCGACGACGCCCGCAATCTTGCAGGCGTGGTCGACCCCACAACTCCAACGCATTACTGGTTACTCCCGCTAGCCGAATTTTGGGGGAATCGTAGAGGGCAATTCCTTAACGATCCCCTAGTTTCCGGGTCTGGCGGGATAGTGGGCGGGAGAAGAATTAGTGCGGGAAAGAGGGAAAAGAGGTGAAGCTCTACAGAGCGCTATAAAAGGAAGGGATGCCCAGAACGCCGCCGCATCTCGCCACGGCGTCCCGGCATCCATACCCCTTCTCGCGGAAGCCAATGCGCTTCCGCGACGAAATCCTGGCCGCGATTAGACGCGGACAACCTGCTCGACCACGACATCCGCGGACCCGAGTTTCAGTGGCTGGGTGGCCACGGCCTTCTCGTGGTGGCCGAAGCAGCCACCGAGCGCAATGGTGGCGGCCACGATCGTGGCGACGATGACAACGCCCTTCAAACCCTGCATGGTCTTCTCTCCTTTGGTTTAACGGCAGTAGCCGTCTTTGCATGTACCGGCGCGGCGTTTTCAGATCAAGAACGGATCGCTGTTCCTGGACCGTTTTCCCGGCCATTGATGCTAAAATGCAACGCCGAATCTCACCTCCAGCGAGTCGAGGCTAGCTCCCGCTGACACCTCGATCAAGCATGGTTAAAACCCTGGAGGACGATGATTAAAAAAGGGTAAGAGCATAGTTGCTTTTGGGACACAGGTGCCTGAAGGAAGTCAAGGCGCCGAGCCAAAAATCGCGCGCTTCTCAGGCGTCCAGAGGCGAAATCGGAAGACCTAATTGATGAGCGGCGACCAGGCTGGATCCGAGCCAAAGGCGGGCGTTGCGACTTGCCGCTCGTTATAGCCGGTGAGGTCGATCGTGTAGAGCTTGGGCCCGCCCGCCGCGCCCGGCGAGTCCCTGAAGAACATCAGCACACGGCCGTTAGGGGCCCAAGTTGGGCCTTCGTTATGGAAGCCTTCGGTCAGGATGCGATCGCCTGTCCCGTCCGGCTTCATTACTCCGATCAGGAACTCGCCGCGAAGCAGCTTGGTGAAGGCGATGAGGTCGCCGCGCGGCGACCACACTGGAGTTGAATAACTCCCCTCCCCCTGGCTGATGCGATGCTGGTCACTGCCGTCAGCATTCATCACGTAGATCTGCTGTGAGCCGTCGCGGTCGCTCTCGAACACGATCTGCCGCCCGTCAGGCGAGTAGCAGGGGGCCGTATCGATCGCCTCGGTGTTGGTGAGCTGAAAGGTGCGCCGGCTGCGCAAGTCCATGGCGAACAGGTCGGCGTTGCCGTCCCGCTCTAGGCTCATGACGATGCGCTGGCCGTCAGGGGAGAAGCGCGGGGCGAAAGTCATGCCCGGGAAGGAGCCCACAATCTCCTTCTGCCCGGTCTCGATGTTGAGCAGATAGACCCTTGGCGTCTCGCCCTCGTAGGACATGTAGGTGATGTCCTGGGTCGAGGGGCTGAAGCGCGGGGTCAGCACCAGATTCTGGCCGGTGGTGAGCAACCGCACGTTGAAGCCATCCTGATCCATGATGGCGAGGCGTTTGGTGCGCTTGTCCTTGGGGCCAGACTCATCGACAAACACAATGCGCGTGTCGAAATAGCCTTTCTCGCCGGTGATGCGCTCGTAGATCGCGTCGGCGATGATGTGGCCAACGCGCCTGGCATCCTTCGCTCGCGCGAAGAACTGCTCGCCGGCGAGTTGCTTGCCCGAGAGTACATCCCACAACCTGAACTCGGCCTTGAGCTTGCCGTCGCTTGCGCCGATCCGCCCGACCACCAGAGCCTGTGCATTCACCACGCGCCAATCGTCGAAGCGCGGCACGCCGTCGAAGTTCGTTTGCTTCTCGATAAAGGCCGCCTGGTCGATCGGATTGAATAGGCCTGAGGAGCTCAGGTCCGCCGCCACCACGTCCGAGATCGCGCGCGCCTCTTGTGGGTCGATCGAGCCGTCGCCGGTGAAGTCGGGAATGGCGATTGGTAGAGGCTGTATCTTGCCTTGAGTGATGTTGAGCTCGACGACGGCGTTGGCTTGCCCGGACCCCGCGACTAAGGCGAATGCACTCAGAGCGAGTGCCAGGCCGGATCGGACGAGATGGGGAATGAACGGAGCCATGGTCTGTGAGTCCATGATTCAACCGCTGCGATACATGTCGCTTGGATCGAAGTTGAGGATCATGTCGCGCCACAGCGCGTATTTCGCTTTGGGCAGCTCGTAGGGCTGGCATTGGTAGACGGCCCTGACCGCGCTGTCGGCCGCGGCCTGGAAGAACGGCGACGAGCCGCTATTAGCGACGGTGGGATAGCCCACGAGAGTCCCGTCCTCGTTGAGCTTGAGCCTCAGCTTCACCACGATCTGATCGGCGCCAAGCCCTCCGGGCGGCGGCGTCCAGCAATCGGCGATGCGGGCCCGAAGCGCGTCGATCTCGTTCACCGACATAGTGATTTCGGTGCCGTTCGTCTGACCCTTCACCTTCTTCGGCGGCGTGCCGTCATCGGGCATGACGGGCTTCGGGTCGTCGGCAGCGTCGGGGATCTTATTGAGCAGCGCGGCGATCTTGTCTGGATTGAAGTCGCGCTTCTTTGCTTGAGGCTTAGGCTTCTTCGGCTGATCGGCAGCGGCTTGCTTTGGGTCCTTTGCCGTCTTGTCGTTTTGCTTCTGCGTGTCGGGTTTGGCCGCAGCTTCGTCCTTTGGCTTGGCTTTCTTGTCGTCGGCTTTGTCGTCCAAAGACGCAGTCTGTTCAGGCGGCTTGGCTTCCTTTGCGGCTTCCGGCTTCTTCTCCTCCGGCTTGCCGGCGAGAACGCCGTCATCCTTGGCATCCTTCGTGCCGGCCTTGATCTTAGTCACATCGCCCTGCGAGGCCAGGTCGATGGGAATAGCGACCAGAGGCGCCTTGTCCAGGTTGGAAGGCGGAAAGGCGACGAGCACCCATAGCAGGATCGCCCCGTGCAGCGCCGCCGAAATGAAAGTCCCCCGACCCATAACCCTCTTCGCTTCGATCTACTGCGCTTTGTTTCCCTGGGCCGCCTCAGTGACCAGCGTCACCGGAATGCCAGCAGCCTTGATCCGCGCCAGCACCTTGGCGACGCTGCCATATTGCGCGCGGTCATCGCCTCTGACCTCGACCCGGTCGCCGGCGCCCGACTCTCTGATAGCGGTAAGTTTTGGCACAAGTTCGTCAAAGCCGATTTCCGTGCTTTGCAGGAACACTTTGCCGGTCGGGTCGACCGTAATCGCGAGCACCTGCTTCTGCGCGTCGACCGGACCTGCCTCGGTCTTGGGCAAAGCGACCTTAGGCAGGTCGGGTTGAGGCTCGAGGTTCAGCCCGACGGTGAGCATCGGCGCCGTCACCATGAAGATGATCAGCAGCACGAGCATCACGTCGACCATCGGCGTGACATTAATCTCGCTCATCGGTTGCGCAGAGCGCCGGCGCGCCCGCCTGCTCGATAACGCCCCGCCGATTTGCAAGCCTGCTCCCACGGACGGACCTCACATCGTCTTGTCGATCTGCCGCGACAGGATGGCCGAGAACTCGTCGGCGAAGCCTTCGAGCCGCGCCGCGTGCCGCGCAACCTCGCTGTTGAATTTGTTATAGAAAATTACGGCAGGAATTGCGGCGAGCAGGCCGAGCGCGGTAGCGAATAGAGCCTCGGCGATGCCGGGGGCGACCACCGCGAGGCTCGTGTTTTTGCTCACGGCGATGGCCTGGAAGCTCGTCATGATGCCCCACACCGTGCCGAACAGGCCGATGAACGGCGCGGTCGAGCCGACGGTCGCGAGGAAGGTGAGCCTTCGTTCGAGTCTCTCGACCTCGCGCGAGATAGTGACGTCCATCACCTTCTCCACCCTGAGCTGGACGCCAGGCATCGGGCGCCCGCTCTTGTCCCCGCTCTCGCGCTCGGTCGAGCGCTTCCATTCGCGCATGGCCGCGACGAACAGCGCAGCCATGCCGGTGTTACGGCGCTGCGACAGGGCGTTATAAAGCTCCTCGAGCGATTGGCCGGACCAGAACACCTGCTCGAACTTGTCGCTTTCTTTGTGCGTCTTCGCGTAGAGGAAGAGCTTCTCGAGAATGATCGCCCAACTC
The DNA here is from genome assembly GCA_035260265.1 of Methyloceanibacter sp. Lineage (GTDB taxonomy): Bacteria > Pseudomonadota > Alphaproteobacteria > Rhizobiales > Methyloligellaceae > Methyloceanibacter. The sequence continues at coordinate 548 of DATFVO010000148.1, read as the reverse complement.
CAGATCGAGGCGAGCAGAAGCCCGACGATCACGATCTTGACGACGATATGCGCGTTTCTGAACAGCTCGAGGATCGAGAGATCGACGACGACATCCGACGGATTCATGACGGCCTCGTGGTGAGCTCCAGCGCCGCTGCCCTCCGGCCTCGGCGTTGAAAGGCAGCCTGTCCCCGGGCCCGTTGGCCGAGGGCGCGTGACGATTTCGCCGGAGGGAGCGCGCGCCTTGCTCGCGAAGCGACCTTTCGCGAGCGAATGTGACTAAACTTGGGCTCGTTAACCTTTACCCTCGGCGCGCGCAGCACATCCGACAGAGCGACGCTTTACCGGCATTTGCTAGGTTTCACGGCCTTGGTTAACGAACCGTTGAAGCGCGTTGCGAACAAGCGCGCCAATGCGCTGCGGCTTGCCTCTTTTCCCTACCAGCACGACCGTGACTTTTGCGCGCACGATCACCTCTTGGTCGCGCCGGACCTCCTGGGTGAGGACGAGGCTTGCGTTGCCGACCTCGCTGCAGCGCGTCACCACTTCGAGCACGTCGTCCATACG
>DATFVO010000147.1:0-2644 GCA_035260265.1 Methyloceanibacter sp. | reverse complement strand
GGCGCACCGCATGCCTTGATTCTTGCGCCGACGCGCGAACTTGCCGGCCAGATCGGCGAGCGTTTCAGGGCCTATGGCCGACGGCTGCCGCTCCGCACTACCGTCGTTTTCGGGGGTGTCAACCAGTACCACCAAGTCAAGGCATTGAAGGCGGGCGTTGACATCCTGATCGCGACACCGGGACGCCTGCTCGACCTTTGCAGTCAGCGCCATGTCCGGCTCGACAAAGTCTCGATCCTCGTTCTCGACGAGGGGGACCGCATGCTCGACATGGGCTTCATCCACGACGTGCGGAAGATCGTCGCCACCTGCAAGGGCAAACGGCAGACATTGCTGTTCTCGGCGACCATGCCGCCGCCTATCGCCAAGCTCGCCCAGGACATCCTCAAAGATCCGGTCCGCATCGACATCTCACCTGCGGCCGTCACTGTCGATCGCATCGAGCAACGCGTGATGTTCGTGGGCGCCAAAGACAAGCGCACCTTGCTGACCGAGCTTCTTCGCGATTCCGCCATGGACCGCGTACTCCTGTTCACCCGTACCAAGCGAGGCGCCGATCGTGTGTGCCGCCAGCTAGGGCAGGCCGGGATCGCGGCTGATGCGCTGCACGGGAATAAAGCGCAGAACGCGCGGGTGCGCGCTCTCGATGCCTTCCGCAACGGCAGTGTCCGCGTCCTGGTCGCCACCGACATCGCCGCTCGCGGCATCGACGTGCCCGGCATCTCGCACGTGATCAATTACGAACTGCCGAACGAGCCGGAAAGCTACGTGCATCGCATCGGCCGCACCGCCCGGGCCGGAGCCAGAGGCGCCGCGCTGTCATTCTGCGATCAGAGCGAGCGACCATATCTGCGGGCAATCGAATCTCTCATGCGCTGCAAGGTAATCGTCGCCGAGCACCGGCTTGCCGAGAGGGCTGCCGAAAGGGCACCTCTGTCCAAGAAGCAGCGAAGCTCGAAGCCCGCTGCGATACCCAGGCGACGCACGCAATCGCACGGAGGCTTCCCCGGCTTGCCCGGCGGCGTGCCGAAATTTGCCAGCCGCGAGCGGGCCTTCCGTCACTCGGGAGAAACGACATGAGCAAGCTTCCTTCGCGCATTTCCTCGGCGAGGCGCAACGCCGAGGCGCTTCTCGGCAAGGTGCAGAAGCGCGACGCCGATTTCAAGCTCGAGCAGGAGCGACAGTATGAGGCGATGGTGTCGAAGACGGCGCGCTTGCGCGAGCTTCGTCTCGCCAAGGAAGCCGAGGAGAGGAGAACCGCTACGCCGACCACTCGGGCCCCGCGGCATGCCAGGCCGAGGCGGTCGAAACAAACCTAGCGGTCTCTATAGAGAGTCACGATAGAGAGTCGCGGAAATGGCGTTCAAACCGAACTACAACCAACAGCGGGCCGACCGTAACCGCGCCAAGGCGCAGAAGAAGCAGGAGAAGCTTAAGCGTCTCGAAGAGGAGACCGCCAAACGCAAGGCCGCGCGCGCCGATCAGGGCGACCCCGACGAGACACCGAAAGATCGCTAGCCAATCCATGCCCAAGAAACAGCCCATCGCGAATGGCTTCGTCCTGTTCGACGTGCTTTACGAGGACGGCACGCAGACCTCGAACCGAAGGGTACCTGCCGCCGAGCTCGGCGGACTGGATGGAGATTTGCCCGCCAAAGCCATCGTCGAAATGCAGGACAGCAAGATCGGCGAGATGTCGGGCATTCCGCGCGCCCGCATTAAGTCCATCACCCGCTCGCGCAAAGCCTGAGGTCCCATTTCCCGCGCGCGGCGGAATCTTGGGCGGCTGTTGCCCGATTGCACCCTTGCCTCGCCCCGCAGTGCTAGACTCCCGGCCTGACCGGAACTCGGGAAGTCCGGCAATCGGCTGGGATGTCGCTCATCGGGATGAACCCCAGAGAGCCAAAGGGGGCGGCCGATGGCTCATTGCGGCAAACGCTTTGCCATTCCCTGCGTGCTAGTCCTGCTGCTCACGGCGAACGGCGCCACCGATTTCTCGACCGTAGAGGTCACCGACACGGTCTCCGCAATTAACTACAACAAGCGCATCATCATTTTCACGGCGGCGAACGGGCAGACGCGCAAGATCTTTGTCGATCCGACCGTGCCGGGTCTCGAGCAGATCCAGGTCGGGGATCAGGTGGTGCTGCTGGTTACGCGCTCGGTCGCAGTGAACCTCAAGGCGATCTAGCGCTTCTTCGTCTCGCGTTGGCGCGAGTTTAGGAACCTCCTATTGCTGCTGACGTTTCCTCGTCGACCGCAACAGGAGATCAGTTTATGCCACGCAAATATTCGAGGTCGGCTTCCAAGGACGTGAAGCGCGCGATGCACAAGAAGAGGCGCGGAACGCTCAAGAGTGGGAGAAGCGGCAAGAAGGTTACCAGCCGCAAGCAGGCGATCGCCATCGGCCTGTCCGAGGCCCGCAAGAAGGGCAAGAAGGTCCCGAAGAAGAAGGCGAGCTAGCTTCGGCTGCAGGGGTAATCTCGCGCCGCGTTAAGATTTCTTAGCCGGGAACCGGTTTTATTCGACGGGCGTTGGCGGGAAAGACGGACGGACACGCGAGACCAGTGTCATGGCCGTCCGCGTCTTCGCCAAAGACGGCTTTCCCCTTTTCAGACGGCTTTCCCCTTTTCGCTGTGGCTGC
>DATFVO010000146.1:0-6969 GCA_035260265.1 Methyloceanibacter sp. | reverse complement strand
GGCGCCCGGGCTTCTTGCCGAGGACAGCGCGGCCGAAAGCGCAAGGGCGAAGTCCTCGCGCTCGTCGTCCGTGAGAAAGCTCGCGAATACGAGCCGCCTTCCGTGCGAGGCAAGCGAGAGTTGCGACGACCGGCCGATGCGGGGCTCGAGCGTCAGTCTCACCCAATAAGGATTGAAGCTCCACGAGCGCGCTCGGCCCGAAGGATCGACGCGCGTCACGGTCAGCGTGTCGCTGGTGAGGTCGACCGTCTCGTAGAGGCGGAGCGCCCGGAAATTAAGCCTGAAGGCGATGTAGATCAGGGCAACGTCGAGGCCCATGAAGCCGATCACCGGCCAAGCGCCGAGCAGGTAGAACAAAAGCCCGGTGCCGAAGCTCACCGCGCACACCGCGCCCATCAGCACCATGAAGCCCTTAGGCCCGAGCGACCGGTGCGGCGTGAGCACGGCGTTGAAGCACGTTTGACCTTGTGGAGCTGACGCGGGCTCTGTCATAGCAGGAGAGCTAATCCTCGATCAGTGGTAGACAAGGCCTCGTGGCGGTTCAACCGAAAATGCGCGCCCCCGGCGGCAGCGCGAAGCGCACCAGGGCGAAACGCGCTCCTGGCTCGCGGCTAACCCAGGAGCAGGTCGATGAGATCTTCCGCCGCTTCCATAACGCCAATCCAAATCCTAAGACCGAGCTTCATTACCGCGATACGTTCACGCTGCTCGTCGCCGTGGTCTTGTCGGCGCAGGCGACCGATTCCTCGGTCAACCGCGCAACACCGGAGCTGTTCCGCGTCGCCGATACGCCGGAGAAGATGGTAATGCTTGGCGAGGCGGGACTTATCGACAAGATCAAGATGATAGGGCTCTACCGCTCGAAGGCCAAGAACCTGATCGCTCTGTCCAAGGCGCTCGCCGAGCAGCATGGAAGCAAAGTGCCAAATAACCGCGAGGCGCTGGAGGCGCTGCCGGGCGTCGGGCGCAAGACTGCCAATGTCGTGCTCAACGTCGCCTTCGGCCAGAGCACCATCGCCATCGACACGCACGCCTTCAGGGTCGCCAACCGAACCGGCTTGGCGCCCGGCAAGACGCCGCTAGAGGTCGAGCTCAAGCTGAACCGCATCGTTCCAGAGCGCTACAAGCACAACGCCCATCATTGGCTCATCCTGCACGGCCGCTATGTGTGCAAAGCGCGGCGGGCCGAATGCTGGCGCTGCCTCATCAACGACATCTGCCTGTTCAAGCCGAAAACGCCAGCGCCGGGTGGTTAGCTTGATTCGGAACCCAATCGACGCCACGTTCTCCCAACAAATCCAACCTTCTTCTCGAAAAGGCCACGCCATGCCAGAGGATCCGAACAACCGCAGCCGTATCAAATATTTGCTCCCGTGGATCGGCATGGCCACAATCATTGGCCTGATGTGGGCTGCATTCTCCGACTGACGAGTTCGGAACAACGCCGCCGAAACGGTGTTGTAAGGCCAGAGGGAACTCACGCCGCGAGCCTGCGCGCGTGCCCCGCAGCACAGAGAAGCTTGGCGTCGCTAAGCCAAGCCCGTTTGCCCAGCGGAGGCTATCATGTCAGCCAATCCTGAGGAGTGTCGGGAAAGAGCCCAGCGTTGCGCCAAACTCGCCGCGACCGCGGCCACGCCTGAATTGGCGGCGACGCTGTCGGATATCGCGCAAAAATGGGCGGTCCTTGCCGCCGAGCTTGACCGCACCGACCGGCAGCTCGCAGCTTGGCAAACGCCTGTGCCCAAACCCCGCTGAACCCTCTTGGCCCTCTGAAGCCCTTGTTCAACTTTGTGCGTGGGGCCGGCAAGAGGTCAGCCAATAATCATATGCAAACGCGTTCGTCCTTGGCTGCTACTATCACCAGTAGCGCCACACACACCTGCGGTAACCGTGATGCCACCAGCAGTGGCGGTGCCGATGATGGTAGTACCGGTAGCCGTAATAGCGGTGGTGATAGTAGCGGTGATGGTAATACCGATGGTGGTAGTAGTAGGCCGAAGCGGGTGTCGGCACGAAGCTCGGGGCCAATGCGCCTAACAGCATGCTTAGCCTAACCGCAGATGTGTCAGAAGCCGCCGCATCGTTTCCTCCATAGACGGCTCGGACGTGAATGCCACCGAGCCCGAACCTACAACCGAACGGGAAGCCGCTAGTTCCACGTCGTCAGGAGAGCGTAGGTGCCACTGCCTCACCTCCTCCGGGAGAGGAGAAAATTTCGTTCCGCCTATCCCCGCCCTTCAAACCGCACTTACACTTCGCATCACCTCGTTCACTTGAAGGGCGCTTCGCGAGGCGCACATAGAGGCGGGAGGAGGCTCCCGGGCGGTGTCGGGGCTTCACCCGGACCCACAATGAGGTCCTGCTAGGAGCTAGCTGACTGACCGGCTTTCGCGCCGGCAACGGAAAGCGGGCCCGGTGCCGAAAAGACGTCTGCGATTGGCGCGCCGAGAGGCGCCCGCCGTGTCTGGCGACACGGAACCATAAGTTTGCGCTTTTCGGCGCGCCATCCCCCTCTCACTCGCGCTGAAAAGCGGCGAGGAATTTTGGCATGCCAACGAAGATGCTTAGGAAGCAGCCCGCGGCACAGCCCGGAAGCCCCAGACGCGGGACAATCCCTTGAAGATGCGCACCATGAAGGCAGTGGCGAACAGCGGCGTGATGAGGTTCAGGATCGGCACTGAGGCGATGGCAGCGATGATCAGACCGCACAGCAAGACGGTGACGCGGTTCGCCCTGCGCAATTGCTTCGCCTCATCGGGCGGCATGTGGCGCATGGCGGCGAGCTCGAAATATTCGCGACCGAGCAGATAGCCGTTGCCGAGATAGAAGGCGATCAAGTTGATGCCCGGGATCAACAGGAGAAACACCGCAAGGATGTTCACCGCAAGCACGACAACGAAGAACTTGAGGGCGAGGCCGATCGCGGGCAGCGTGGCGACCGGCTTGCCGGGAGGATCTTGCGGATACGTCGTGCTCTCGACCTCCGCCGCGATGTCGTCGACGTAGAGCCCGGCGATCAGAGAGCTGACCGGCGGAATGAGAAAGATCGAGCCCACGACGAGCGCGAGGCCGCCGAGCCATTCGATGGTCTTCTCGATCCAGCCCGGCCATTGCACGAAATGGCTGAAGGTCCACTCGATGCCGATGATCAGGACAGCGAGCAGCCCGATGGTGAAGGCCACGCATTTCAGCAGCACCGCGCGGAAGGCCGGCGTAAATAGCTGTTGGAAGGCTTGACCTGCGGCGGTGAGCATAACTGGTCTCGAACTCCAGCGGGCGAATATAGTGGCGGCCCCACGCGATACCAGGGTGAAGGCGGAAGATCGAGGGAGCAGCTCAAGACATGGCTGAGAAAAGCTACGACGTAGTCGGCATCGGCAACGCTATCGTCGACATCATCTCCCGCTGCGACGACGCCTTTCTGTCGAAGCACGATCTCGTCAAAGGTTTCATGCGGCTGATCGATGCCGAGGAGGCCAACCGCCTTTATGCCGCCATGGGGCCTGCGGTCGAACGGTCAGGCGGGTCGGTGGCCAACACCATCGCCGGGCTTGCTTCCTTCGGGGCCGAGTGCGGCTTCATCGGCAGGGTGGCCGCCGATCAATTCGGCGGTATTTTCCGCCACGATATCCGTTCGCAGGGCGTAGTCTACGAGACCGCGCCAGCGACCGACGGCGCGCCGACCGCCCGCTGCCTCATACTCGTGACGCCGGACGGCGAGCGCACCATGAACACGTTTCTTGGTGCGAGCGTCGACCTCAGCGCCACCGATATCGATCAAGCGATGATCGAAAATTCGAAGATCATCTATCTTGAAGGCTATTTGTTCGATCGCCACGAGGCGAAGGAGGCATTCCGCGACGCCGCGCGTCGTGCGCGCAGAGCGGGGGTCAAGGTCGCGCTCAGCCTCTCCGACGCCTTCTGCGTCGACCGTCACCGGGACGACTTCCGCAGATTGGTGAGGGAAGGTGCCGACATCGTGTTCGCCAATGAAAAGGAGATCACCTCGCTCTACCAAGTGAACAGCTTCGAGGAGGCGGCGAACGCCGCGCTTCAGGACTGCGAGATGGCGGTTCTCACCCGCTCTGAGGAAGGGTCGGTAATCGTCGCCTCAGGCGAAACGATCGAGATCGCCGCCGAGCCCGTCCCTGAGGTCATCGACGTAACTGGCGCCGGCGACCTTTATGCTGCCGGTTTCCTCTATGGCCTGACCAGAGGAGCACCGCTCGAGGCTTGCGGGCAAATTGGCAGCCTCGCCGCTGCGGAGGTCATCGGCCATATCGGGGCGAGACCCGAAACTCCGTTGCGCGAGCTCGCCAAGGGAAGGGGACTCATCGTCTAGAAGCACGAGTTTCCTTGTGACATTTCCGCCACGTCGGCCGAAATTGTGTTGTGTCAGCGACAGATAAGCGAGCGCTCGGTTCTTCACCTGTTAGTTTGTCGCAGACTCGGACCGGGCGGGAGCATGGTGAAAAGAGCGGCATATCTGATCGCGGTCACCGCATTTGACATCGGTGCCTTTGCCCAAACCGCCTCCGCCCAGCAGCCGGTAACTCAGGTCATTGGCGACACCACCATCACGCTCGGCGGCGGTGCCCAACTCCTCTCGCTTCCCGACCTCGATTTCACCTTCAAGGTCAATGAGGACGGCGCGGCCGTTCACAAGCAGACCAACAGCGATCTCGACGACTACGGCGGGGCGTTTGTCGGTTAAGACGAGCACCGAGCGTGACGTGGACTATTGGGGCGTCGGCGGCGAGGCGCGCTTCGGCAAGGGGGCCGAGCCGGTTCCCGGCCAGGGGGGCTATCTGTTCCGCTTCGCCTATGTCGGCATCGGCGGAGATGTCCGTGCTATCGACCAGGACAATCGGCTGAACCTGCGCGGCGACGGCTTCAGCGTGAACCAAATCAAGTATAGCGAGTCGCTCGACACGACCTATGCCGGCGCCTACCTGTCGATCGGCGGCGAATACAACATCCTCGGCTATCTCGGCATTGGCGGATCGTGGGGCTTGCGCTCGCTCATCTCGCTGCGTGCGGGCGTCTACGACGCCACTACTCGGGCCGCTTCACGCCGGATGGCGGCTCTACGACAGATCTCGGTCTGTCCGACGACCAGGTCGCCTTTATCGGCGCGGCGAGCTTCGAGACACGAAAGCAACTTGGGCCGCGGACGAGCCTGTCACTCGTTACCGACTACGAATACTACTCGTTTGCCCCTCAGATGAAATATGTCGATGCCGATGTGACGCCGGCGATCACCTTCGCTGGCGGGGTCAACAAGACCCACATCTCCGACGACGACGCTTTCGAGGTGCGCACCACGCTCAGGCTTAATGTGGCGCTCAGGGCCCTGCTGCCGCCCACTTACAACCAGCCGCTGAAATAGCACTCTGCGGTTCTAGAGCTTCCTCAGCGCTACCGTCTCGACCGCGTGATCTACGCCCTTGCGCAGGATGAGATCGGCGCGCTGCCGGGTGGGCAGGATATTCTCCCGAAGATTGATGAGATTGATCGACTGCCAGATGGCGAGCCCGGTGGCGCGCGCCTCTTCTTCGGAGAGCATAGAGTAGCGGTGGAAATAGGAGGCCGGGTCGCGGAACGCCGTCTGCCTCAGCCGCAGGAAGCGCTCCACATACCAGCTCTCCACCAGCTCCTCTGCGGCGTCTATATAGATCGAGAAATCGAAAAAGTCGGACACATACGGAATAGCCTGCCCGTCCTTTGGCAACTTAGCGGGCTGCAGCACATTGAGGCCCTCGACGATGACGATATCAGGCTGCTCGATGATGAGCTTCTGATCCGGAAGCACGTCATAGACGAGGTGAGAATAGACCGGCGCCTCGACTCGGGTCTTTCCCGATTTAACCTCGCCGAGGAAGTTCAAGAGCTTGGTCAGGTCGTAGCTCTCGGGGAAGCCTTTGCGCTCCATCATGCCGCGCTCTGCCAGCTCGGCATTGGCAAACAGGAACCCGTCGGTCGGCACGAGGTCGACCCGGCGATGGCTCGGCCAGCGGGCAAGCAGCGCCCGTAGCACACGCGCCGTTGTGCTCTTGCCTGCTGCCACGCTGCCGCCGAGCCCGATGATGAACGGCATCTTGCTGTCGCCTTTGCGCAAGAATGCCTGCGTGGCGCCGTGCAGACTTTGCGCCGCCTCGACGTAGAAATTGAGGAGCCGGCTCAGCGGCAAGTAGATTTCCACGACCTCCGCCGTGGAGATGCGCTCGGTGAGGCCGCTCAGATTCTCGAGCTCGGCCTCGGTGAGCGACATCGGTGTGTCGGCCCGAAGCCGTGCCCATTCCTCGCGCAGATAGAGCGCGTAAGGCGAGAATGCGACTGTGGCACGCGGGTTCATAGGAGCAGCGCTTTAAAAGCCGTCAGCGGACGGCGGCTTTACGCCTTTTCTGCTCGAGATCCGTGGCGCTCATGCGCCGCTCGAGCTCATCAAAGACGTCTTCGAGCGCAATATGCCGGGATTCCAGAACGACGAGAAGATGATAGAGCAGGTCGGCGGCCTCCGCGACCAGGGCCTTCTTGTCCTGGGCGATCGCGGCAATGGCGACCTCGACCGCCTCTTCACCGAGCTTTTTGGCGGGCTTGACGGGTGCATCATCTAGCAGGCGTCGGGTATGGGAGTCCTCCGGCCGGGCAGTTCGGCGCGCCTTGATGATCGCGGCGAGCCGGCTCAGGACATCATTGCTCATGTCTTGGCTCATACACTGCCGGGGCCAAAGTGGGAATAGGCTCGGCTTGCAAAGCCCTACTAAACACAAGGCAGCCTGCCTATTTGAGGCGCAGTGTTAAGGATCGAGCCGGACGGCAAGGCCTGAAGTCGCCATGAAACGCTTGGCCTCGCTGATCGAGTGCTCGCCGTAATGGAAGATCGAGGCGGCCAGTACCGCCGACGCATGGCCCTCGCGCACACCTTCGACGAGATGAGAGAGTGTGCCGACCCCGCCCGACGCGATC
>DATFVO010000145.1:0-3425 GCA_035260265.1 Methyloceanibacter sp. | reverse complement strand
TCTCATCATCTTCGACCGCTATCAGCGGCGCGGCGTCCTACCACTGCTCTATCTCGAGAACGTCGCCCGTTATGTGGAGAAGGGCGGCGCCGTGCTGGTGTCGGCCGGCGACGACTACGCCTCGCCGCTCAGCCTCTATCGCTCACCGCTCGGCCAGATTCTGCCCGCCGTGCCTTCGGGCCGCGTAGTCGAAGAGCCATTCAAGCCGATGCTCACCGAGCTTGGCGAGAAGCATCCAGTGACGACCGATCTGCCCGGCTCTAGCGGCCCAGAGCCTAGTTGGGGCCGCTGGTTCCGCGTTGTCGATGCCGACCCGCGCGATGCCGAAGTCCTGATGAAGGGCGCTGAGAACAGTCCTCTGCTCGTGATCGGCCAGCGCGGGCAGGGTCGGGTGGGCATGATCCTCTCCGACCACGCCTGGCTGTGGGCCCGCGGCTACGAGGGAGGAGGGCCTTATACCGACCTGCTTCGCCGCCTCGCGCACTGGCTGATGAAGGAGCCTGACCTCGAAGAGGAGAAGCTGAAGGCGACGAGCCGCGGCCAGACGCTCCAGATCGAGCGGCGGTCGATTAAGGACGAGATCGAGCCTGTCACCGTCACCGCGCCGTCAGGCAAGGAGGGGACGGTGACGCTCGACAAAGGCGAGCGCGGGCTGTGGCGAAAGTCGATGACCGTTTCCGAGCAGGGCGTCTATCGCATCGCCTCCGGCAAGCTTGCAAGCGTCGTCACCGTGGGCAACGCCAATGCGCGCGAGCTTGCCGCAGTGACCGCGACCGACAAGGTGCTCTCGCCTCTGCTGGATGAGACGGGCGGCGGAAGCTTCTGGCTCGGGCGCAACGATGCGGAGGCAAAGGACATCCCGCGCCTCGTCATGCTTCGCGGCGGCCACATCATGCATGGCGACGATTGGCTCGGGCTGCACAAGCGCGACGCTTATCACGTCAAGGGCGTGCGGCTGTTCCCGTTGTTCACCGGCTTCCTCGCCCTTGGCCTTTTGCTCGGGCTACTCGCAGCCACCTGGTTCCGGGAGGGTCACTAGCGCACATAGGCTTTGACCTGTCCGGCTGCGCCTACAAGGGCGCCGGGAATGAGCTCAAACGCGAGAAGCCGCGCAGGGTCGACCGGCCCCGGTAGAGTGATCTGCCCGAAGGGAACCGGCTGAAAGCCGAACCTCCCGTAATAGGGCATGTCGCCGACGAGCAGCACGAGACCGAAGCCCTCGGCCCCTGCCCGCCTTATGCCTTCTTGGACGAGCGCGCCTCCGATGCCCTTGCCCTTCTCGATCGGGTCAACCACGAGAGGACCAAGCAGCGCAGCATTCCGCTCCGTCCCGATCGTGATGGCGGTAAAGCGGATCCCCCCCACGAGCTTCCCGTCGAGCGCGGCGCACAGAGAAAGCGAAGCCACTGGAGGCACGCTTTCGCGCACGCGATAGGCGCTCCGTGCAAAGCGTCCGGGGCCGAAGGCTTCAGCCGAAAGCCGCGACAAAGTCTCAGCGTCGCCATTGGTTTCGAGGCGGATTTCAAAGGAGGAGGAAGACATAGGTCACGGTTCCAACAGGCTGATCGAGAGGACATCCCTCAGCCGCAAGATGGGCACCAGACGCGAGATTTTCTGAAAAGCGAGGTGTCGGCGGCGAGGGTTAGGTGGTCGGCGCAAAGCGCGCGCGCCCTCGTCGTCGGGGAAGGTGGAACCTGGCGAGCCTCGTCAACATGGCGGCGCCCCATATCACAAGGGTCAGTCTCGGTCTAGCGATTCGACGCGCGACGCAGGCGCCCCTGGCCAAGTTTCACGAAATCGTCGAAGTTCATCAAGTTTTATCGTCTCTTCGCCACACCTTTGAATCTGCTACACTTAAAGCCGACGCGAGGAGCGGCACCTTCGAGGCAAGCGGGGGCAACATCGATGGCTGAAACGGCGCGACTGCTCGTTCTCTATCACTCATCCTACGGGCACACCGAGACACTTGCTTATGCCGTCGCTCATGGCGTGCGTGCCGTGGAAGGTGTGCATGTCAGCGTCAAGCGCGTGCCGGAGCTGATGCCGGAGGAGGCCATGCGCGCCGCCGGCATGAAGCTCGACCAGCTCGCTCCGATCGCCGATCCACAAGAGCTCCCCAATTACGACGGCATTATCTTCGGCACCCCGACGCGCTTCGGCAATATGACATCGCAGATGCGGAACTTCCTCGATCAGACTGGGCCGCTGTGGGTCAGCGGCGCGCTGATCGGCAAGGTCGGCAGCGTATTCACCTCGACCTCGACCGCCGGCGGCAACGAGACCACCATCATCTCCTTCCATTGGACCTTGCTGCATCACGGCATGATCGTGGTGGGCCTGCCCTACTCGGCGCCGGACCTCCCCGACATCAGCGAGCTCAAAGGCGGCTCGCCTTACGGCGCAGGTACCATTGCGGCGCCAGACGGCTCGCGGCTCCCTTCGCAGAAGGAGCTCAATCTCGCGAGCTTCCAGGGCCATCACGTGGCCAAGATCACCAAGCGCCTGGTTCAGTGTCAATGACCGCATCGTGGCGAGGGGCGAACATCACCACAGCGGCGTCTTGGGAAGCGCGTCGAAGATCTCGTCGATGCGGGCGCGTGTGCCGCGCTCGGTCTGCTCCGGTAGCTCGTCGCGCCTGAACATCCCCGCCTCGGCGATCTCGCCGAGCTTCCAGTATTCCCCGTTCCGCTGCCAATTGCGGACCACGAACACAACGATGTGGTCGCCGGGAAAGCTCGCAAAATTTGAATAGACGCCGTGCAGCTCGACGGGGCCGGTGACGCTCACGCCCACTTCCTCTTTGAGCTCGCGGGCAAGCGCGGCCTCGAGCGTCTCCCCCCATTCGACGCCGCCGCCAGGAAACCACCAGCCAGGCCGGTAGCCGTGCCGCACAAGGAGCACGCGGCCCTCGGGATCGATCACCGCGCCTTGCGCGCCAAGCGTGATCCCGCGCCGCATCCGCCAGATCGGACGGAAGATGGCGGTCAGCAGGCGGTTCGGCCTGAGACGCCCCATGAAGGTCCGGTTCAGTCTGCCCCTCCTCGTTTGCAGCCTGACCCACTTCTTCTTCACGGCGCTACTTACCGTGTTTTTTGCTGGATTGCTTGCCGGATCGCTCGCCGTCTGCGGCGCGGACGTCGGAGCGCTCGGCTGCATGCGCGGCCGGGCCGCCCGCACGACGGCTGTTCACAAAGAAGAACCTCGTTGAAACTGGTTACAACCCAATTAATTCGAGTACAGACGATCCGTGGCACCAGCCGTCCAAACAGGCGCATTTTCAAGAGCGGTGACGCGATCTAGTGTCTTTGCGATAGCAACACAGTCTGCGCGGCCATTGTTCACACTCGCCCATCTTTCCGACATCCATTTGAGCCCGATGCCGCGCGCCAAACGCCGCGACCTCCTCTCCAAGCGCGTGCTCGGCT
>DATFVO010000144.1:0-6321 GCA_035260265.1 Methyloceanibacter sp. | reverse complement strand
GATTGCAGCTGAAATGATAATCGCGCAAGCAATGAAGAGCCGCATGTCAGTCCCCCCAAAATTTTAAGTCTATCCCCCACACCTTAAACCCTGCCGTGAAGAGCTGTACTCCGGAGAATCGAGAGGTGGTTAACGAACAGTACGAGCGCTGCGGTGGGCGCATAGTCGAAATCGACCACGCGTCTAAAGGGTTGCCCCAATGTAACCGCTGGCAAGCTTCGGCCGGAGCATGGTGCCGACTCGCGCCTGATGATATCATCGCGCTTCGAGCGCTCAACGACACAAAGACCAAGACGCGCGATTCAGACCCAGAGAGCTGTGGAGGCGCGACCCGCTAGTTCAACGGCAAGCGACCGGGCGTCAGGATGCGATGAGCTTGGAGCCCCCACTGGTTCATTTGGGGATGCAGAAGATAAGCGCCGGGCCAGCCCCGGCCTGGCGACGCGTGTCGAAATCAATCGACTGCTCGCTCGTGTGCGTAACAATTCCTGCGCCTTTTACGACGTAGGCATTCAACACTCGCTCGTTGTCTGAGCAGGCCAACGTGCAGCGTTTGGGGCACGGGTCGCTTACCACCCTGATTCCTCCATTGCCAGGCGGCCCCTGCTCGCCCTTCTCGCCTTGTGGGCCTTGCGGGCCTTGAGGACCCGCCGGTCCCGCCTGCGCGGCAGGCTCGTCCCCGGAGCAGCCGCAGAGGAGAGCAGCCAATGCGATGGCGGCAACGGCATATAGCTTCATAAGTGCCCCCCATAAGTCATCAAAGGCCAAGCTATCATGCATCATCGCCCTGCATGCCCTCAAGGCCACCAAGACCGAAACGGTCCCAGGCGATTCTCAAACCGAATAGTGCCCATCAACGGCAAGCGTCCCGGCGTCGGGATGCGGTGAGACCGTTCGGTGCCAATTCGGTGCCAATTTGCGATTTTAGCCTTGGTTTTCCGCCAAAAATTGTGGCCGCAAGAAATCTGGTCAACTTCTTGGCGTCCGCGGCCAAAAAGCGCGGCTAATAGGGCGTGGCCGCCTCGTCCCGGCCGACCAGAATCTCGCGCTTCCCGGCATGGTTGGCGGGGCCGATCAGGCCTTCGTTCTCCATGCGCTCGACCAGAGAGGCCGCGCGGTTATAGCCGATGCCGAGCCTGCGCTGGACATAGCTCGTGGAGGCCTTGCGGTCGCGAAGCACGATGGCCACGGCCTGGTCGTAGAGCTCGTTGCCGGACTCGCCGAATTCCTCGCCGCCCTCGCTGTCCTCCTCTCCGTCATCCTCCTCTTCGGTGACGGCTTCGAGGTAAGCCGGCACGCCTTGCTTCTTCAAGTGACGCACGACCTTCTCGACCTCGTCGTCGGCCACGAAGGGCCCGTGCACGCGCATGATGCGCCCGCCGCCAGCCATGTAGAGCATGTCGCCTTGACCGAGCAGCTGCTCTGCGCCCTGCTCGCCGAGAATGGTGCGGCTATCGATTTTTGAGGTGACCTGAAAGCTCACCCGCGTCGGGAAGTTCGCCTTGATGGTGCCGGTGATGACATCGACGCTCGGGCGCTGGGTCGCGGTGATGAGATGAATGCCGGCGGCGCGCGCCATCTGGGCGAGACGCTGCACCGCAGCCTCGATCTCCTTGCCGGCGACCATCATCAGGTCGGCCATTTCGTCGACGATCACGACAATGTAGGGCATAACGCCGTAATCCATCTCCTCCTGCTCATAGATGGCGCGGCCGGTAGCCCGATCGAAGCCGGTCTGCACGGTTCTGGTCAGGATTTCGCCCTTGGCTTCGGCGTGGAGGATGCGGGCGTTGTAACCCTTGATGTCGCGCACGCCCAATTTCGACATGCGCTTGTAGCGCTCTTCCATCTCGCGCACCGTCCATTTGAGCGCCACCACCGCCTTCTTGGGGTCGGTGACGACAGGCGCGAGCAGATGCGGAATGCCGTCATAGGCCGACAGCTCGAGCATCTTGGGATCGATCATGATGAATTTGCACTGGTCGGGAGAGAGCCGGTAGAGCAGCGACAAGATCATAGTGTTGATGCCGACCGACTTGCCCGAGCCGGTGGTGCCGGCGATCAGGAGGTGCGGCATGCGCGAGAGATCGACGATGATGGGCTCGCCGCCGATATTCTTGCCAAGCGCGAGCGCAAGCCGCGCATCGGTGTCCTCGAAGTCTGAGGTTTCCAGAAGCTCCCTGAGCAGCACCACCTCGCGGCGGTCATTGGGGAGCTCGATGCCGATGGCATTGCGGCCTGGAACCACGGCGACGCGGGCAGAGACCGCGCTCATGGAGCGCGCGATATCGTCGGCAAGGCCGATAACGCGCGAAGACTTGGTGCCTGGCGCTGGCTCAAGTTCGTAAAGCGTGACCACGGGACCAGGCCTGACATTGGTAATCTCGCCCTTGACGCCGAAATCCTGAAGCACGCCCTCGAGCTCGCGCGCATTCTCCTGCAGCACCTCGTCGGACACGCCGCGGCCGCGGTTACCGCGCACCTGCTGCAACAGCTTGATCGACGGCGGGTCGTAGGGCTCGTCAGAGCGTGGGGAGGGGGAGAGGCCGGTATGCTTCTTCTTCTCCTTTGCGGCGGTGCGGGTGATGCGGTAGTTCGGCGCGGTGATGTCCTCCTCGCCTTCGTCCTCGAAGTCCTCGGTGATCGGCGCAGGCCCGAAGGACGGCTCGATGCGGCCCTCAGCGTCGACCTCGGCCTCCTCAGGCTCGAAGCATTGCTCTTCGGTATCGTCCTCGTAATCCTCTTCCTCGTCGTCACGGGCGCGGCTCGGCATCAAGCGCCTCAGCTTTGACGCCACGAGCATCACGAAATGCATGACGGCGCCAAGCGATGCGCTCGCCCATTCGCCCGCCACCGTGCTACGCGGCGCCCATAGCTCGATCAGCCGCGAGGTGCTGGTGCCGCAGGCGAACAGGAGCAGCATCGTACCTAGGATGAGGAAGGCGATGCCGGCCACGAACGACACAGCGGCCTCCGGAAAGAACGGCCCGATAATGTGGGCGCCAGCCATGAAGAAATCGCCGAAAATACCGCCAAGACCGTTCGGCAGCGGCCAGCTCTTTGGCTGAGGTAGCGCGGCAAGCGCAGCCGAGAGCAGCATGACGGCTGCTGGCCAGGCAAGCAGCCTGAACCGCCGCCGGTTGGGGACGGTGCGGAACACGATATGCCATCCCCAAGCGGCAAGCGGCAGAAACAGGATGATCGAGGCAAGCCCGATCGACTGGATGGTAAGGTCGGCGACCACTGCCCCCCAATGGCCGAGCAGGTTACGCGGCGAGGCGCGGGTCGCGTTGTTGAAGCTCGGGTCGTGCACCGACCAGGTGGCGAGGCTCGCCCAGACAGCGCATACAAGAGTGATGATGAGTAGCCCACAGCCGCCGAGCAGGAGCCGGCGCAATCCGGACTCGACCGCACCCGGCAGCAGTCGCCGCCGCTCCTTAGCTCTGCCCCTACTCGCCATCCCCTCTAGCCCAATGTGGCGACGATGCGCGTTAAGGCCGCGCGTGTAGTGTCCCTGTTATGCACCAGCGCGACCCTGATGTAATCCCTGCCGGGATTGGCACCATCGGGGCCGGCTTGCGCGAGATAGGCTCCAGGCAACACTCTGACACCACACCCTTTCCAAAGGGTTGTCGCCACCGCCTCTCCGCCGCCGAAATCCGCCATATTCAGCCAAAGAAAGAAGGCTCCTTGCGGTCTTCGATAGCCGTAACGGCGGTTAAGAATTGCATCGGCTTGGTCAAAATTCTCGCGGTATAGGGCGCGGCCGCTCTCGACGTGGTCCTCGTCGCCCCAAGCCACGACTGAGACATGCTGCACGGGTAGCGGCACCTGCGGGCAGGCGACATTGCGGAAACGACTGAAGGCGGCGATGAAGTCAGGATCGCCGGCGACGAAGCCAGACCTTAGGCCTGGAAGGCCTGAGCGCTTGGAGAGCGACTGGAACGCCACGACATTGGCGAGGCTTCCCGTCTTTGCGTAGGCCGTCTTGAGCACGCCCGCCGGAGGCACGTCGCTGTAGATCTCCGAATAGCACTCGTCGGCGAACAGCAGAAAATCGAAACGGCGAGCGAGTGCGATGGCGCGGGCGAGGTAGTCGCGGCCTGCCACCGCGCCTTGCGGGTTTGACGGCGAATTGAGGTAGAGCGCGACCGCGCGTTCGAGAATCACTGCATCGATCTTGTCGAGCTCCGGCAGGAACTCCGTCGCGGCGGTGCTCGGCAGGAAGACCGGCTCTGCGCCGGAGGCCGCCGCTGCCGCACCATAGGCCTGATAGAACGGATTGGGGATGAGCACTGCTGGCGCCGTGAGTGAAGGCTTTCTCGCGAGCGCAGGGAAAATCGCAGAGAACAACCCTTCGCGCGAGCCGTTTAGCGGGAGAACATCCCGCTCGGGATCGATGCGACCCTCAAGGATCGGATATCGCCGGCCAATCCAAGCAGCGATGGCCTCGCGGACTGCCGGAATGCCTCTGATCGGCGGGTAGCGGCCGAACTCTGACAAATGCTCTTGCAGGGTCGGACCGAGAAACGGCGGCAGCAGCGCTTTGGGCTCGCCGAGCGAAACATCGATGACTGGGGCGCCTGGCGTGATGCCTTCGAGCAAGGATGCGAGCCGCTGAAACGGCGATCGCACCATCTCGTCGAGGCGGGTCGGCGCAAGGTCGGGCGGCATGGGTGAGGGTGTTACGTGATGTGGGCTATTGCGGCAATGCCGTCGGTGCAGCCGGACAAAACAATGAGCCCCGGCGAAAGGCCGGGGCTCAGGAGAGAGCAAAGTCTTGGGAGGAGGAGGAGACTTTAGCTCTTCTTTGACGAGGTTACTCCCTCTGCATCTCATGCGTACTGGACTGCTACTGCACCACCTCGCCATGCAGGTTGATGTCGAGACCTTCGACCTCGACGGCCTGGCTGACCCGGAGGCCCATGATGATGTCGATCACCTTGAGGATGATGAAGGTCATGATGGCGCAGTACACGAACGTGCCGGCGACGTCGTAGAACTGGATCAGCATCTGATGGGCGTTACCGTCGATCAGCCAGCCTTTCCCGGCAGAATTGATGGCGCTTGACGCGAACGCGCCGGTCAACATGGCACCGAGCGCACCGCCCACGGCATGCACGCCAAACGCATCAAGGGCATCGTCGTAGCCGAGCGCCTTCTTGACGTGTACGGCCGCGAAGTAGCACACGACGCCAGCTGCAATGCCGATGATTAGCGCACCCGTTGGGTTGACGAAGCCGGACGCCGGCGTGATCGCCACGAGGCCGGCAACGGCACCGGAGACAAGGCCGAGGATGCTGGGCTTCTTCGCGATCAGCCACTCGCACACCATCCAGGCAAGCGCTGCCGCGGCCGTGGCAATCTGAGTCGCTGCCATGGCCATGCCGGCATTGACGTTGGCGGTCACTGCCGACCCAGCATTGAACCCGAACCAGCCGACCCACAAGAGCGAGGCGCCGATCACGCTATAGACGAGGTTGTAGGGCGCCATGTTCTCCTTGCCGAGCCCGTAGCGCGGCCCAAGTACGAGCGCGACGACCAGGCCCGCGGTTCCGGCGTTCAGATGCACGACGGTTCCACCTGCGTAGTCGAGCGCGCCGAGCTGAGCGAGCCAGCCGCCGCCCCATACCCAATGCGCGATCGGGCTATAGACCAGCACAAGCCAAGCTCCCATAAACACCATGAAGGCCGAGAACTTCATGCGGTCGGCGAGCGAGCCCGCGATCAGCGCCGGCGTGATGATGGCGAAGGTCATCTGGAAGGTCATGTAGACCGACTCCGGGATGGATCCCGCGAGCGGGTTCACCGCGTCGATCGTCATCGGCTTCAGCATGATGTACTTGAAGCCACCGATCCACTTTTGCAGCGACGCGTTATCGTTGGTCGTGAACGCGATCGAGTAGCCGATGACCATCCACAATACGGTGATGATGCAGGTCGCTCCGAACGCCTGGCCCACGGTAGCAAGCACGTTCTTCTTGCGCACCATGCCGCCATAGAAGAGGGCAAGGCCTGGAATCGTCATCAGCAGCACCAGTGCCGTCGATGTGAGCATCCAGGCGGTGTCGCCGGTGTTAATCGGCGACGGCGGCGGAGTTGGCGCTGCCGGCGCCGCTCCCGCGGCCTCTTGGGCCAACCCCGGTTCGAGCTTGAAGATCAAGAACACAGCGAGCGCCGCGACCGCGGCAACGAGATATTTGGCAAGCTTAACCATCTTTCTTCCTCTCCCCATTAGAGCGCCGATTCGTTCGTTTCACCGGTGCGGATGCGCACCGTCTGCTCGACGGGAACGACGAAGATCTTGCCGTCGCCGATCTG
>DATFVO010000143.1:0-9529 GCA_035260265.1 Methyloceanibacter sp. | reverse complement strand
CTTTCGGGGAGATGTCGCCGGGTACCCAGGTCATTCTCGCCACAGCCGGACGGCCGCTTGCTCTTGGCCCGCTCTTGCCGCCGAGCCACGCCCGCTACCTGTTCATCCGCGGACTCCCCGCCGAGACAGACCTTTCCGCCGGGCGTCGGAGCAGCAGCGGCGCTTGGTTCGTCAAGGACGAGGACGCCAAAGACCTCGCGCTGTCCGTCGGCGACGCCGCCAAGGGCGACTATCCCGTCGACATCTACACGCTCGAATCCGGCGATGCGCCGCAGGCGCGGCGGAGTCTCGTGCTGCGCGTCGAGGCCGAGCAGCAGGCCTATCAGCCCACCGCGAGCGCGGACTGGGCCTCTGCCCTTCTCGACCTGACGCCGAGCCCAAGTGCCGCGCTCGACCCAGTCGTGCCGGCCATCCACGGTCCTGCTCAAGAGGGCGAAAAGCCTGCTCGATGAGGGAGACATCGCCGGGGCAAGGCACATTCTCCAGCATCTTGCCGAACGCGGCGAAGCCGAAGCGCCTAGACCTCATCGGGGGGAAGAGGCGGCTGCGACCCTACTCGAATTGCGTGCTTGTTGCGAAACTTACTGGGCGCGCATGCCGGCGGCTGCGTCATAGTGCAAACGGCTTGTCGGATTTCGGCAGCGGCGCGTCGTCTGGGCCGAGGGCGACGCCGTATGGCCAGTCCGCCGGGCAGACGGCAATGTAACGCGCATAGCCGCCAAGACCGCCGCCGAATTTCGGATAGCCGATGATGACGAGCGCGCCGGCTTCCGGCACCTTGTCGAGATTGGTGACGCCTTCGGCTTGCGCATATCCGTTATGCATCAGCCAGATTCGCCTTCGAGGTTCGGCGTCGAGTCCGTGTGAGGGGCTCATGTCCGTGGAAGAGGATCTTGCGCTGCTCATGTAGGAACTTGAGCGCATCGAGTCCGACGCCGGGGAACTCCTTTAAGGTGGCAAGCTTGCGATCAGGCCACGCCTTCGACCATCGGAGCGCACGAAGACAACGGAGCACTCCGGTATGCGGCTATGCTCCTTTTCCCACGCCTCGATGTCGGACACCTGGAGGGCGTAGTTCGAGTTGGTCTTTAACCGCTCGACGATGGAGATGACCACGAGCGGCCGCATCGCATAGGTCGCAGGTAGCTCGTCGATTGCAGGATACTCCGGCGCCCAATGGGCCGGCGGGTCAAGCTGCGTGCCGAGTTGAGCTGTCCTCAGAATGTATTCCGTCGCCTCAAAGCCGTGCTTCGCGTAGGTATAGACCTCGCCGCTCTTGGCAAATCCTTCGATGTCTGCACCGGCTTTGGCCGGAGCGAAGGTGGAGTCGGCAAACCCGGCCCGCACGGGAATGTTCGGCGTGATTGTGTGGGTCAGGTCGACGTATTTCGCTCCCTTCAGCGCCTGCTCATAGACGCTCCACAGACTGTTGTCGTCGGCCGCGTCACTCTTGCACGGCAGCAGCACGGCACAGATCACCGCAATGAGGGCCAGCGACGCAAGCAGCCGGCTCTGCCGCTTGTCTGATGGCATATCTCATCTCCTTGCGATCTAGCGGGACTTGAGCGGCTGCAGCCTGCCAATCTAGACGACGTGCCGTTTCCTGAGCTCTTTGAGCACCACCTCGGCGAGGGTTTCTGGCGAGGTCTTGCTGGTGTCGAGCTTGAGCTCGGCATTCTCGGGCGGCTCGTAGAGCGAATCGATACCGGTGAAATTGGTGATGAGGCCGGCGCGGGCCTTGCGGTAGAGCCCCTTGGGATCGCGCTCCTCGCACACTTCAAGCGGCGTATCGATATAGATCTCGATGAACTCTCCCTCCTGGAACAGATCGCGCGCCATGCGCCGCTCGGAGCGGAACGGCGAGATGAACGAGACCATGACGATAAGGCCAGCATCGACGAACAGTCGCGCCGCTTCGGCCACGCGGCGGATATTCTCCACCCGGTCGGCGTCGGTGAAGCCGAGATCCTTGTTGAGACCGTGGCGGATATTGTCGCCGTCGAGCATATAAGTGTGGCGCCCCATGGAGTGGAGCCGCCTCTCAAGCGTATTAGCGATGGTCGACTTCCCAGCACCGGAGAGGCCGGTGAACCATAACACGCAGGGCTTCTGCTCCTTCAGGTTGGCGCGCGCCGCCTTGTCGATGAACAGCTCCTGCCATTGGATATTGGTGGCGCGGCGCAGCCCGAACTCGATCATGCCGGCGGCGACCGTCGCATTGGTGAAGCGATCGATCAGGATGAATGAGCCGGTGTCGACGTTCTCGGCGTAAGGATCGAATACCAGCGCCTTCGCGGTGCTGATATTGCAGGAACCGACCTCATTAAGCTCGAGCGTCTTGCCGGCCACGTGATCGAGATTGTCGACGTTGAGCTTGTGTTTGAGATTCGAGACCGTGGCGGTCGTGGTCTGGCTGCCGCATTTCAGCATATAAGCGCGGCCGGGTAGCATCGGCTCATCGTCGAACCAGATGAGCTTTGCCGCGATCTGATCGGCGATCGAAGGCGCCGAGCCTGGAAGCGTGACCAGGTCGCCGCGGCTCACATCGACCTCCTCGGCGAAGGTAAGCGTCACCGCGTCGCCTTCCTGCGCTGTCTCGAGGTCGCCGTCGGCGGTGACGATGCGCGCTACATGGGCGCGCTTGCCCGATGGGCTGATCACCACCTCGTCACTGCGCCTCACGATCCCGCTCGCCACCGTGCCGGCATAACCGCGGAAGTCGAGGTGCGGCCGGTTAACCCACTGGACTGGAAAGCGAAAGGGCCGCTCCCCGGGCGCCCTGCCGATATCGACGGTTTCTAAATGTCCGAGCAGCGTCGGCCCGTGGTACCAGTGCATATGCGCGCTGGGGCTGATCACGTTATCGCCCTTCAACGCGGAAACCGGTATCGCGGTGATGTGCTCGAAGCCGAGCGGTGCAGCGAAGTTGGCGAACTCCTCGGCGATCGCCTCGAAGCGCGCTTGGTCGAAATCGACGAGATCCATCTTGTTGACAGCGAGCGCGACCTTCTTGATGCCGAGCAGCGAAAGGATGCAGGTGTGGCGTCGCGTCTGGGTGAGCACGCCGCTTCGCGCATCGACCAGGAGCACGGCGAAATCGCAATTCGACGCGCCCGTCGCCATGTTGCGCGTGTACTGCACGTGCCCGGGCGTATCCGCGACGATGAACTTGCGCCGCGGTGTCGAGAAGTAGCGGTAGGCGACGTCGATGGTGATCTTCTGTTCGCGCTCGGCCTGGAGCCCATCGATAAGGAGCGAAAGATCGAGCGCCCCTCCCCTGCCTCCGCCAAAACGGCGCGAGTCATGCTCGACGCTCCGCATCTGATCTTCGTACACCAGTGACGAATCGTAAAGCAGCCGCCCGATCAGTGTCGACTTGCCATCATCGACACTGCCGCAGGTAAGGAAGCGCAGGAGGCCGCGATCCTCTTCCGCCGCAATCCGGGCGGCTACCTGCTCGGCGGCGGTCTGCCGCTCGGTTTCGACAACGCTGAGGCGGGCCATCAGAAATAACCCTCCTGCTTCTTCTTCTCCATAGAGCCTGACTGATCGTGGTCGATAACCCGGCCCTGACGTTCCGAGTAGCGGGTCTCGACCAGCTCCTCGATGATCTCAGGAACCGTGGCAGCATTCGATTTGATCGCGCCGGTCAGCGGATAGCACCCAAGCGTGCGGAATCTGACGCGCACCATCTCCGCCTTCTCGCCGGGATCGATCGGTAGACGCTCGTCGTCAACCATGATCAGCATACCGCTGCGTTCGATCACTGGGCGTTCCGCTGCGAAATAAAGCGGCACCACCGGGATATCCTCAAGATAGATGTAGGTCCATACGTCGAGCTCGGTCCAATTGGAGAGCGGGAACACGCGCATGCTCTCGCCAGGCCTGACCTTGGTGTTGGCGAGATGCCAGAGCTCTGGACGCTGCCGCTTCGGGTCCCAGTTGTGGGAGACGTTGCGGAAGGAAAATACGCGCTCCTTGGCGCGTGACTTTTCCTCGTCGCGGCGTGCCCCTCCGAACGCGGCGTCGAAGCTGTGGGTCGTGAGCGCCTGCTTCAGCGCCTCGGTCTTCATGATGTCGGTGTAAAGCGCGCTGCCATGGGTGATAGGCGAGATGCCGTCCTTCATGCCCTGCTCGTTGGTATGGACGATTAGGTCGAGCCCAAGCCGGCGAGCCTCCTTGTCGCGGAACGCGATCATCTCGTGGAACTTCCAGGTTGTATCGACATGCAGCAGCGGGAATGGCGGCTTCGAGGGATAGAAGGCCTTGAGCGCGAGATGCAGCATCACGGACGAGTCTTTGCCGATGGAATAGAGCATCATCGGATTGCGGAACTCGGCCGCGACCTCGCGCATGATGTGAATGCTCTCGGCCTCGAGCTGGCGGAGGTAGCTAGAGAGGCGCTGCTTCATGGCTTGGCTCTGGCGCTCCCCTCTCCCGCCGCCGGCTCCTGCTCCTTAGCATGCTGGTCACGACCCTTGCCGTTCTTGGCCTTGGCAGCCTGCACGGTTTCGCGCTCTTCGGCGAGATAGCGATAGGCTGAGACGGGGATCAGCGCGAGATAGGTCAAGGAGCCCACGGCAAGCGTGAGCGAGGGATAGGTCAGAAGCAGGGCCATGAAGAGCGCCGCCGCCACAAACACCGGCGGCACGTATTCGCGCGCTATCTTCTGCCCGATCAGCTTGCCAGAGAAGGTCGGCACGTTGCTCACCATGAGCAGGGCGATGCCGAGCGTGTAGAAGAACACCAGCGGCGTGAGGCGCGGGAGGTGGAGGCCGAGATCCTGGGCGTAGATCGGGAGGAGTAGGAGTATGGCTCCGGCCGGCGCCGGCACGCCGACAAAATAGTTGCTCTTCCAGGCCGGGAGGTCGGTGCGGTCGAGCGATACATTGAAGCGCGCAAGCCGCAGCGCGGAGCACACCGCAAACACGAGCACGGCAATCCAGCCGAGGCTGTGCAGGTCCTCAAGCGCCCAATTGAACATGATTATGGCAGGCGCCACGCCGAAATTCACGAAGTCGGCAAGGCTGTCGAGCTCTGCGCCGAAGCGCGAGGAGGCCTTGAGCAGGCGGGCCACGCGTCCGTCGATGCCGTCGAGAAAAGCCGCGAATACGAGCGCCGCGACTGCCAAATCCCAACGCGACTCGATGCCCATGCGGATAGCAGTGAGTCCAGCGCACAATCCGACCAACGTGAAGATGCTCGGGATCAGCACCCTGACCGGCACCTGGCCGCGGGCGAAGACAAGCGGCCGGCGCTTCCGTTCGTCACGTTCCGGATCGAAGGGTGGAAACATACGCGCCACTATCCCTTGATCTGCTCTGAGCGGGCCGCTTCTTCGGACTGCCGCGCATCCCCGGCTGTTGCGAGTTCGGCGAGGACCGTCTCTCCGCCAATTGCGGTCTGGCCGGGCGCGACCAACACTGAAGAGTTTGCCGGAAGATAGACATCGACGCGGCTCCCAAAGCGGATCAGCCCGATGCGCTCGCCCCTCGCTACGCTAGTCCCCTCACGCACGAAAGTCACGATCCGCCTCGCAATCAAACCGGCAATCAGCACAACGCCGACCTTCTCACCGGCATCGATCTCGATGACAAGGGCACGACGCTCGTTGTCTTCGCTCGCCTTGTCCAGCTCGGCATTGAGGAAAGCACCCGGCACGTAATGGCTTCTCACGATGCGGCCTCCCGCCGGGGCGCGGACGATATGAACGTCGAAAATTGACAGGAATACGGAGATGCGGGTGCGCTTCTCTGCCCCGAATTCAAGCTCGCGCGGCGTGACCACATCGGTGCTGCCGGTGATCTTGCCGTCGGCTGCGCTCACGACGAGACCTTTGCGCGCCGGTGTGACCCGGTCCGGGTCACGAAAGAAATAAGCGCACCAGGCGGTCGCGATCGCCGCAAGCCAACCGAGTGGAGAGGCAAGGAGGAAGAGGACCAGCGTGGTGAGAGCCGCCGCGAACACGAACTTATAGCCGTCCCGGTGGATGGGAACGAACGCGTTGGCGATGCTATCGAGGATGCTGTGACTGTTACTCATGCAGGTGCATAGCTTGCGCTAGGTCGAGGCAAGGGCCTCGTCCTCGAGGCGCTCTGCCGCACGCGACGGCGGCAGCTCCTCCTCTTCGAGGGCCTGCGCGAGACGTTCGCGCGCCTCGTCGGCCTCGCGCTGACGGGCCCACAGGCTGGCATAGAGACCGCCCTTCGCCAAAAGCTCGAGATGCGTGCCCTGCTCGACGATCTCGCCATGATCGAGCACGATGATGTTGTCGGCGTGGACTACGGTCGAAAGCCTATGCGCGATAACGAGGCTGGTGCGGTTCTGGGCCACTAGTTCCAGCGCATCCTGGATCTCCTTTTCGGTATGAGAGTCGAGCGCGGAAGTCGCCTCGTCGAGCATCAGGATCGGCGGCGATTTAAGGATGGTGCGGGCGATCGCCACGCGCTGCTTCTCGCCGCCAGAGAGCTTCAGCCCCCGCTCACCAACGAGCGCGTCGTAGCCTTGCGGCAGAGTCACGATAAACTCGTGGATCTGAGCGAGGCGCGCAGCTTCGCGCACCTCGGCAGGACTTGCGTCAGGCCTGCCGTAGCGGATGTTGTACTCGACGGTGTCGTTGAACAGCACGGTGTCCTGCGGGACCATGCCGATGGCGGCCCGAAGCGAGGCTTGCGTCACGTCCTTGATGTTCTGGCCGTCGATCAGCACCTTCCCGCGCGAAATATCGTAGAAGCGGAATAGGATACGGGAGATGGTGGACTTGCCTGCGCCCGATGGCCCGACGATGGCCACCATCTTTCCCGCCGGGACCTCGAAGCTGACATTTTTCAGGATAGGGCGCTCGGGGTCATAGGCGAATGACACATTCTCGAACTTGATCTCGCCCTTCTTCACGCGAAGGGGCTTGGCGCCCGGCTGGTCGACAATCTCGGCAGGCTCATGCAGCAACGCGAACATGGTCTCGATGTCGATCAGCCCTTGCTTGATCTCGCGGTAGACCATGCCCATGAAGTTAAGTGGGACATAGAGCTGCATCAGGATCGAATTGATCATGACGAACTCGCCGACGGTGAGCGTGCCGCGCGTCACGTCGCGCGCAGCCAGCAGCATGCAGATCACGGTGCCGGCCGTGAAGATGATCGCCTGCCCGGTGTTGAGCACGCCGAGCGAGGTGTAGGTGCGGATGGCAGCCTTCACGTAGCGTGCTATCGAGGCATCGAAGCGCCTGGCCTCCAGCTCCTCGTTGCCGAAATATTTGACGGTCTCGTAATTGAGCAGACTGTCCACCGCCTTCGAATGCGCCTCGGTGTCCGAGTCGTTCATGTCGCGACGAATGGCGATGCGCCGCTCGCTCGCGGCGAAGGTGAACCACACATAGAGAATGACGGTCGCCAGCACGACCACGACGTAGATCCAACCGAAATAATAGGCGACCAAACCTGAGATCATGAGAAGCTCGACCGCGGTTGGGATCGAGTTCAACACCGCCATGCGCACGATGGTGTCGACCCCGTTCACGCCGCGCTCGATGACTCGGCTCAACCCTCCGGTGCGGCGCTCGAGATGAAAGCGCAGCGAAAGTTGATGCAGATGGCGGAACGTCCTGATGGCAAGCTCGCGCACCGCATGCTGAGCCACCACGGTAAACCAGATGTCACGGAACTGCGTGAACAGCACCATCAGCACGCGGCCGACGCCGTAGGCAACGATAAGCGTGGCTGGGACCGCTGCTAGCCCTAGCGCCGACTCCGCCGCGGTGCCGGCGCCGCTGGCGTGACCCGTGAGCCAGTCCACGACCTGCTTGTAGGCGATGGGTACTGCGAGCGTGATGGCCTTGGCGGCTACGAGTGCCGCTAGCGCAAAGACCACGCGCCAACGCAAATCGGGACGGTTGGCGGGCCAGATGTAAGGAAGCAGCTCGCGCGCGACCGCGAGGTGCCCGGTGCGCGCTTTCAGCACGGCGTCGGCTCTCGATTGCGGCAGGTCTTGCATCCGGAAATTCGGCTCTGTTGGCGCGTGGCAAAAAGGGCAGCCTCACGAGCTGCCCTTAGGTTTCAAAGATATAGTCCCCGAGAGCCCCCGCGCCAAGCGCATCACGGCTTTGGCATTTTCACCTCTTGCTTGGGGAGGATGAGGTCGGGATTTTTGATCACTTCGCGATTGTCTTGGAAGATCGAGCTATAGAGGAAGCCGCTGCCGAGATAGTGCTTGGCGATGGCCCACAGCGTGTCGCCGCGCTTGATAACGTAGGTCTTGGCCTTCTCATTGGTCGAAGCATCTTGAGCTGACGTTTGCTGCTGACCCGCTTCGGCGGCGGCAACTTGAGACTTACCCGTCTCGGCTACCGCGGGAGGCGCAGGATTGGCGCGCTCGAAGGTAACCGTCGCGCGCGCCGCGACCTTCTGTGTTGCCTGGTCATAGCGCTCGGCGCGGAAGGTGTGAGCTCCGAGTCCGAGCTTCTTGTCGGTTTCGATCCGCCACATTCCCAAGCTGTCGGCGGTCACCTTGGCGACCGGGACGTCGTCGAAATAAAGCGAGAGCTGAGCACCTGGATCGGCGGTCCCCGTTACCGTGAGCTTGCCGGCCTCGGCGCCGGTGTCCTGGTAGTCGACGGTGCTGAGCGTGATCCCTGGCCTGGGCTGCGCCTGCCCGCCGCCCACGGTCGCTTGAATGGTTGGCTCGATTGATGCGATTTGCGTCTTGGGTTGGGCGGCATCAGCCGCGACTGTGTCGCTCGGGAGCGGAACATTTCCTGCCGGCCCACTTGCCGACTCGCTCGCGCTGGCGAGAGGGGCGGTGTCCTCTCCGACCTTGGCGACGGCCACAGACACGGTTTGCTGCGAGGAAAGCGCTCTCGTCCCATCCGGCGATATGGTCTTGAGCGATAGCGAATGGTTGCCCTGGGGAAGTGGCTTCTCCAGAACGATGCTCCACTCGCCTTGCGCATCGGCCGTGGCCATAGCGACCTTCGTGCCGCCGGTCTCAAGGGTAACGGTCCAGCCCGGCTGGGCGCGCCCCGCCAGCACGCCTTCGCCGTTCGGCTCGACCAGCACGACATCGAAGCTCGGCACCGTCATGGGCTTGGCGGGCTGTGCTACCTCACCTGTCGCTGCAATTTGCGGCTGCGACGGCGCCTCGGCAGGGGCCGACGCTTCTGGTTTCGCCGGCGCAGAAGACGCCACGGGGCCATTGTCCGTTCCGGCCCCTTGCCCCGTGGGTAGAGGCGGGATGAGCCCTTGCGAATAGAGATAGAGCGCAGCGGCGCCGGCACCGACACCAACCAAAATGGCTGCTAGCCAGCCAGTGGACCTCTTGCTGCGCTTCATCCCGATCAGCCCTCGGCGATGCGCGGCCCGCGTCCCCTCATGTCGAGCAGAATTTTACGGTCCTGAAAAGGCCAAAAAACGTCAGCTTCCACCCCTAGCCGACAGCAAAGACTAGGGTTGCGAGGGCTGGGGTATCGGGGCCCCTACGGGCCCTGCGCCCTGATCCTTCGGCGTCTCGCCAGGCGGCACGCGTGCGATCGTGA